>JAMLHE010000013.1 GCA_023957315.1 Candidatus Kapaibacterium sp. | reverse complement strand
CAATTGCAACAAAAGATGGAAATTATTTTGCTTATATAAATTCATTTAATCATACGAATGGGAAATTTTTGCGTCCAATCCCTGTTAAAATAGACAAAAACGGAAAAATAATTTGGTCTCTGTACGACGAAGTATTAAATATAAATACACAATATTTTGGTGTAATGAATGCCATTGAACTTGAAAACGGAGATATAATATCAAAGTTTGTAGCAAGCGATGAACATAATATGGAGGGATTAATAAGAATAAGTCCCGACGGAAAGATACTAAACTGGACCATATTCAAAGACAATGTTCCGAATTCTGTTTACTACAGATTTTTTAGTATGTTTGCAATGAACTATATTGAAGAGCTAAACATGTTCGTATTAGCAGGAGGACAAGCATCGATAGCTTTACCACGGACTTACAATAGAGTACTGATTTTCTTGGATGAAGATTTTAATATTGTTTACGAGTATGTAGAAGATAATCCAACAACATTTGAGTATCCTTATACTCAATATTTAGCATATTTAGGTAATAATGAATATCTGATATACGGAACCGATGCACAAGCAGGTTTACCATATATCGCTAGGTTTAAATTGGATTTAACTAATTTAGAAGAACCATTTAAAAAATATCCGAGAATAGTAATATATCCACAACCTGCTAATGATATAATTAATCTCAATTTAGAATTAAATGTACCCCAGAAGATTGAGATTTATGATTTAAATGGTTTACTTATAAAAGAAGACATTATTTATATAGATAGTTTGTATGTTGGTGACCTTGCTTCAGGGACTTATTTAATCGTCTTAGGTAATATAAAACTAAAATTTTTAAAAATATAAAGGAACTATAATGAAATATTTATTATACATAGTATTCTTTCAATTGTTTACAATTCAATTACTATTTTCATCTGAACCTGAGGTTTTATGGGAATATCAAATTGATATACCAGAAGAATTGACACTTTCGGGTAAAAACTACACAAAATTAGGTGATGACTGTATAATCAGTGCTTTCGAATTATTTGAAATGGATAATTGGCTTAGTAAAATTGCTATATATTGTTTGAATCTTGATGGCACAAAAAGATGGGAAAAGATGATAACATATCCGGATTCTTTGCCCAAAAGAATTAATATTCAAGAGATTAAAATTATTGATAATGATAAACTTTTGATAAGTTTGGCTGACTTCGGACTTATAAATACTCAACGGACTCTTGACTTTTATTCTCTTGCAGATGGTTCTCTAATTTTGAGAAAAGAATTTGATACAACAGCTTTTGACATGAGTTTTGAATACAAACTTTTAAGAGTTAATGAACGAAACTTTGCTTTTGGTCGAAGAAGTAAAAAAGATGAATCTCTTAAATTAGTTGAATTTAACGATGGATTTGATATATTGAATATTACTCCTGTTAATACTGAAGAATTAGATTTTGATATTTGGTCCTTTATGATATATTTGAATTATAGCAACAATAGTTTTACATCATTTTCAATTTGGGGAAATCCAACAGTCGGAAATACGATGTTGAATTTTGATATGTCAGGTAATATCAATTGGGCTTTACAATTAAATCCACCTGGCTTTGATTCCAGCAGTATTTACTTTTTAACACCTTATTTGGACAATGGCTATATAGTTGGCGGAGATGTAATAAATAAAGAAGAAAAGTATTTCATGTATGGTTTTATTACTTTTGATGGGGAATTGACTTGGGCAGACCCAATACAGATGAACAAGAGAGAATTATTATACGGCATAAAAACTTTAAATAACGGTCATATTGCTTACCATGGAACATACTTGGCACCGGAACCTGTTGATGGTCAATATATAACAAACGCATTTATTAATATCATTGACCAAAATGGAGATATAGTCAATAATTTCAGCTGGAGATATTATCCCAATAGCTCGAACGCATTGACAGTAGAAGAAATGCCAAACGGCAATTTGATTGTAGGTGGAACACAGACTTATAGAAACTTATTTGTATCAATGATAAAACCAGTCGTTAGCAGCATTGCGGATAACGAAAGAAATGAGTATGCTTTCTCCATCCACCCTAATCCGGCTTCGGAATATATAGAAATAGCTGTAGATATCAACCCTACGGTTAACCGTAGGGTTGATGAAGCTGCTGAAATTAAAATCTACAATACTCTGGGTGAATGTGTAATGACCGTAGAGACAATTCATGAATTGTCTCTACAAAGAATTGATATTTCACATCTCTCTCGTGGTGTGTATTATCTCTGTATTGGCAGCCAAACGCAAATGTTTGTGAAGATGTGACAGATGAAGACTTCGGAAGTCTAATTTTCAAAATAGATGAATTTAATAAGCATCTTGATGTTAATTATTAAGACTTCCGAAGTCTAATATGTGTGATTTTCAATATTTAATTCATATCAATCATATTCATCATGTAAATCATAGTTCTGACTAACCATCCCGTCAGGTGTAACACCTGACGGGACATTAACTTCTGCGGATAATCACTTTGCTATAAAAACATACCCCGAAGGGATTTTATATCTATAGCTGTTACACACACGAGCCCGAGTACTTTACCCCTAAGGGGTTAAATATCTATATCGCTTACTCCATACATAGGTTGAGCATTTTATTTAAATATATTTTAATTTTTATTCAAACATTAAATTAATTATTTTAAATAGCTTATGCTATGCAAAATAATGAATCTACAAAATCAAGGAATTTTATAATTTAATTGAAATTTTTCTTGTTTATATCCAAAAGTTTACTATTTTTAAAATATCTAATTGATTAATTTTTAATCAATTATGTGTTCTTTGATTCTAAATATTTCAAATAGGGAGTCTAAGTATGAAACAATGTACTTTCCTTGCAGCAATACTTTTTTGTATTACGAGCTCATTTTCTCAAATTCCCCAAACTATCAGCTGGCAGGGAATTTTGCAGGATGCTGATTCAAAAAATCTTTCAGGCACCTTTAGCCTGACTGTCAAGTTATACGATGTCGCTTCGGGCGGCACCGCTATTTGGAACGAAACACACAGTAATGTCGCCGTCGCTGACGGACTCGTTAATCTTTCATCTTGGAAGCGTTACACCTTTAGTATTAATTTCGGTGATGAATACTGGCTCGGAAATCACCGTTGGGAGCGGAACCTCTTCCGAGGATTAAACTTTCATCTGCCATTCACTGCATTCAAAAACGGCAGTCTGCAACGAAACTGACCTTGACCTGGAGCGGCAATACTAATAATAACAGGTACTATTAGTAGAAGTGGTAATGTGGGAATTGGGACATCATCCCTTAACTGCTTTACTCCATACACATGAAGACAGATACGGCAATCGGCTATTTTCGGGATCAATCCACAGACCGGTGCCCTCCCGCAAGCGGAGCAGGCACACGTATGATGTGGTATCCAGATAAAGCAGCTTTCAGGGCGGGTTATGTAACGGGAAGTCATTGGGATATGAGCAATATTGGAATTTCCTCAATTGCTATGGGTAACAATACTATAGCAAGCGATGATATGTCTATGGCTTTTGGTTCATCAACAGTTGCTTCAGGATATGCATCTTTTGCATTTGGAGCGGGTACTTTAGCATCGGGAAATGTAGCAACGGCTTTCGGAAATAATACATCTTCAACAGGAATCGCTACCACCGCAACCGGACATAGTACTACTGCATCCGGTAATTATTCATTTAGCATGGGATATGGAACCCAAGCCTTGGGCGCTTTTTCATTAGCTATGGGCAGAAACACTTCTGCTCATTCCGGCTTTGAAGTAGTTTTGGGCTCTTTTAGTACTGAATATACTCCTGTAAATGCATTCGGTTGGAGTGAAAATGACCGCTTGTTTGTAATAGGCAACGGCTTGGGTGATTGGGCGCCGAGCAATGCAATGACTGTGCTGAAAAACGGTAAAGTTGGAATCGGTACTGAACTCCCAACACATCATCTTGATGTTAGCGGGCAAGTGCGTATTCGTGGCGGCAATCCGGGCGCAGGAAAAGTGCTGACAAGCGACGCCAATGGCACTGCTACTTGGGAAACAAGACAATCTTTGCCCGCAGGTTCAAATTTATATTCTCTAAGACATAACGGGGCTGAATGGGTAGCTGATTACTTTTTAAAAAATTCAGGCAGTAGTATTGCAATCAACGCTGTTAATAATAATAGCTATAAATTGTTTGTTCACTCCGAACAAAATACCGGATATGGTCCGGACAAAGCTGTAATTTATGGATATAGAGAAGGATTTGTAGAAGCACATAAAGGGGGAACAAATTGGTCTCAAATCGGTATTGATGCTGCAATTAAAGGTTGTTCTTACTATGGCAATAATTATACAGCCGGTATTGCCGGTTATAGCTCCTTAAATTTTACTAATTCAGCAGCTCTTTTAGGAAGTAGTTATGACGGCAATCACAGAGGTGCAATAGGGTTTAAAGATTTTAGCGGCGCATTATGGGCAGGACACTTCACGGGGAATGTACACATCAACGGAAAATTAGGGATAGGTACATCAAGTCCCTCAGCACTTCTTCATTTGCATGAAACAGGTTTCAGTGGCGGTAATGTTGTATTTGTTGGCGAATATTTAGACCATGATATTCATCAGCCACCTGTATCGGGCTCGGGAACACGCATGATGTGGTACCCAAATAAGGCGGCTTTTCGTGCAGGACGTGTAGCAAGTACACAATGGAATAAAGATAATATTGGATATAATTCTGTAGCATTTGGATATAATGCAAAAGCATCCGGAAATTCTTCTACTGCTATGGGTTACGAAACCACCGCATCAGGATCTAGTTCAACATCTATGGGATACGAGACCACCGCCTCGGGAGCTTATTCCACATCTCTGGGAAATAGCACTACTGCTCAATCTGCATATTCAGTAGTCTTAGGCAGATATAATTTAATTAGCGGCGGTTTATATGGATGGGAAGCAACTGACCCTTTATTTGTAATCGGAAATGGCTCTTCCACTACTTCACGAAGCAACGCTTTGACAGTTTTAAAAAATGGAAAAACAGGCATAGGAACAGCATCACCAAGTGAGCTTTTGCATATAAATAATTCTACCGGAACTGCTAAATTGCGAGTTTCATCTGCGTCCACAGCCCTATCGGAGCTTACCTTTTATAGCGGAAACTCTTACGTTGGTGCAATTGGAAGTGATAATGCCAACAATTACTTTTACATCTATCAAGGTGGAAATATTATTTTCAAAAATGGCAGAATTGGTATTCAAACTGTGACAAATCCTACATTTGCCCTACATTTACCAAATAGTACAAGTGATGGCATCGGCAGAGGACGCGCAAATGCTTGGACTACTTACAGCGATAAAAGGATTAAAACTGCCACTGAAGAAATTCAATATGGACTTAGCGAAATATTGCAGCTTCAACCGGTAAAATATTTCCAACATAATTCAAAATTTGACGATGGTAAATTAGTAATTTCCGATATTGGGGCAAGCGATATTGGTTTTATTGCCCAAGATATTTTCAAAATAATTCCTGAAATTGTCAGCGTACCTGAAAATGAAAACGGTGAACTTTGGGGGCTAAACTATGAAAAACTCACTCCAATACTTGTAAAAGCTATTCAAGAGCAACAAATGAAAATAGACGAACTCGAGCGGAAACTAGAACAACTTTTGCAAAAATTTTCTGAAAATAAATAAATAAAAGGGAAAGCAAAATGAAAAAGTCTGTACTGATTTTCACATTTTTCTTGATTTTTGGAAGCTCTTTATATTCTCAAATCCCCCAAACCATTAGCTGGCAGGGGATTTTACAGGATGCTGATTCAAAAAATCTTTCGGGCACCTTTAGCCTGACTGTCAAGTTATACGATGTCGCTACGGGCGGCACCACTATTTGGAACGAAACACACAGTAATGTCGCCGTCGCTGACGGACTTGTTAATCTTACTCTTGGAAGCGTTACACCTTTTAGTATTAATTTCGGTGATGAATACTGGCTCGAAATCACCGTTGGGAGCGGAACTCCTCTTCCAAGGATTAAACTTAGCTCTGTGCCGTATGCACTGCATTCCAAGACGGCAGAGTCTGCAAATGAAACAGACCCGACCTGGAGCGGCAATGCCAATACAACAGGTACTATTAGTAGAAGCGGTAATGTGGGAATTGGGACATCATCCCCAACCGCTTTGCTCCACACACATGGCGATGGAGGCGGCAACGTACTATTTTCGGGGCAGATCAATTATACAGACCCTGGCAACCCTCCCGCAAGCGGAGCAGGCACACGTATGATGTGGTACCCCGATAAAGCAGCTTTCAGGGCGGGTTATACTAGCGATACGCAATGGGATAAAATCCAAACAGGATATTATTCAAGCGCTTTTGGAAACAGTACTATTGCATCCGGCTGGGCATCAATGGCTGCAGGAGAAATGACTACCGCTTCGGGCGACTGGTCGATAGCCATGGGATCCAACTCAACGGCTTCAGGCGAAACTTCCATGGCAGCAGGAGAAGGAACCACTGCATCGGAACCATATTCAGCTGCGTTTGGCTTGGGAACAAAAGCTTCAGCTTATGCGTCCTTTGCCACGGGAATTTATACCAATGCCTCTAATTACGCAGGATTTGCCATTGGACAACACAATATTGGCGGAGGCACACCCGACAGAGGCACGCCCGACAGTTGGGTGCTTACTGACCCGGTATTTGAAATCGGAATTGGCACATCTGCAGCCAGTAAAAACAATGCAATGACCGTTTTGAAAAATGGAAATACAGGAATTGGCACTGACACGCCAACAGCCCTGCTGCACACCCGCGGAATAGGCACCGGACAAGGGAATGTGGTTTTTGAAGGTAATCTAAAGGACTTCAATGTACCAACACCTATATCAGGTCCAGGAACTCGGATGATGTGGATTCCTGATAAGGCTGCTTTTAGAGCTGGCTATGTAGATGGAACCCAATGGGATAATATCGGTCTTTTTTCAATGGCATTTGGTAGAAATGCAATCGCCTCAGGTGATGGTTCCTTTGCTGCTGGAGAGACTGTTAACGCTTCAGGACCCGGAACCCTTGTATTTGGGGAAAACTCAACTGCCCTGGGAAATTATTCGATAGCATTGGGACAAAACAACACTGCTTCCGGATATTACTCCACCGCAATCGGTTCTGGATCAGTCGCTTCCGGATGGTATTCAACTGCAATAGGTTTGGATCTTACTTCCCAGGCTTATGGTTGCTTTACTGTAGGCCAAAAGAACCTGGCTTTTGGCGATCCGTATAACTGGAAAGCTACAGATCCTTTGTTTGTGGTGGGATACGGAACAGGTTTTTTCTCAGCCAACGCCCTTACAGTGTTAAAAAATGGAAATGTTGCAATCAAGGGTTATGACCCTAGGAAAGACCTCAGCATAGGCAATTATCTTGATCTTTATTCAGGAGGTAGCAGCGCTATAACAGCAGCAACAGTCAGGGCAAATTATGGACATCTGTATATTAGTTCATTTGACGCTGGAAATCTTTATTTTAATTATGATGGAGGCAGCGGTGAGGCACGGTTCTTTGCAGGGAACTCCTCCGTTGAACTAATGCGAATCAGTTCCAATGGAAGAGTGGGTATTGGAACAACTACACCCCGCCAGCAACTTAGTATTGGCGGCTACCTAGACCTTTACTCAGGCTATGTAAATACACCCTCGCGCCCATCCATTAGGGCTTCAACAAATAACAACCTAATTATAAACGCATTCGATACCGGTATTCTCTATTTTAACTTCGATGGAGGCACCGGTGAAACTCGATTTTATGCCGGAGCAGGAGGTGCCGAATTGCTTCGCATCAATCCCGATGGCAAGGTTGGTATAGGCACCAAAGCCCCAACTCAAAGCCTTGACGTAAACGGCAATGCACGTTTTCGAAGTATCAGTTCAGGTGCATATGCTGGCGTTGTTAACCGCACTTCCGACGGAACGCTCACCACTGCTACTTCAGATATTCGATTTAAGGAAAATATCGTAACTTTAGAGAATAGTCTTGAGCGAGTCATGCAGTTGCGTGGTGTCAGTTTCACTTGGAAAAGTAACCCCGAATACGGTACTCGTATTGGTTTTATTGCACAAGAATTTGAAAAAGTTATGCCCGAACTTGCGTTTACCAATCCTGCCGATGGCTATATGGGAATTAATTATGCTGAGATAACTGCTGTATTGGCAGAAGCAATTAAAGAGCAGCAAGCTATTATAGATGAACAGAGTAAGAAAATTAATATTCAACAAAATGAAATAGATAATTTAAAACTTAAATATGAAAAATTGATGCTATTATTGTCAAATAAATAAATTTAAGGTGATTTATGAAAAAAACTTTCCTCATAATTACAGCGATATTTTTTTCTGTTTTGAATTTATCAGCACAAATTCCCCAAACCATTAGCTGGCAGGGGATTTTGCAGGATGCTGATTCAAAAAATCTTTCGGGCACATATAGCCTGACTGTCAAGTTATACGATGTCGCTACGGGCGGCACCGCTATTTGGAACGAAACACACAGCAGCGTAGTAATCGTTGACGGACTTGTTAATCTTACTCTTGGAAGCGTTACACCTTTTAGTATTAATTTCGCTGATGAATACTGGCTCGAAATCACCGTAGGAACCGGCACTCCGCTTCCAAGGATTAAACTTAGTTCTGTGCCGTATGCACTGCATTCAAAGACGGCAGAAAGTATAACGGGTTCTATAACCGAAAGCGACCCTCTATTTACTGCAAGTCCGGCATCGGGCATATTAAATACTGATATTACAAACTGGAATGCAGCCTACTCTTGGGGTGACCATTCCACTGAAGGATATTTGAAATCATTTACCGAAATGGACCCGCTATTTTCCGCTAGCCCCGCAGCGGGCATTTTAAATACCGATATTCTGAACTGGAATACAGCCCACTCTTGGGGTGACCATTCCACTGAAGGATATTTGAAATCATTTACCGAAACAGACCCTGTGTTTAGTGCAAGTGCATCAGCAGGAATATCAAATACCGATATTTCAAACTGGAATAATGCACACGGTTGGGGTGACCATTCAACAGAAGGTTATCTAAAAAGTTATACTGAAACAGACCCCAAATGGAATGGTGAAGCAAATCCTGACTCTTCTATATATAGGAAAGGCAATGTTGGAATTGGCACTGAAACACCGTCTGCTTTGCTACACATTAACGGCATCGGCACCGGAGAGGGGAGTGTGTTGTTTGTGGGAGAATATAAATCAACTGATCCGGGAGAACCTCCTGCTCAAGGAGCCGGCACACGTATGATGTGGTACCCTGACAAGGCTGCATTCAGGGTTGGCGGTGTAACTGCTACCCAATGGGATAAAGATAGTATAGGAATCTATTCTATTGCGATGGGTTATAATAGCAAGGCAAGGGGATCGGATGCCACTGCAATTGGGTACAATACAAAAGCTCTGGGGAAAAATTCGATGGCATTAGGATTTACCACTACCGCCTCTGGATTTTTTTCCACGGCAATTGGAAATGGCGCAACAGCCAAATCTGCTTTTGAAACAGCAGTGGGAGGGTGGAACACTGATTATGAGCCGAGTTCAACCACTTCATGGAATCCAAATGACCGCCTGTTTGTAATTGGAAGCGGTTTTGACTCGCCAAGCGATGCAATGGTTGTGCTAAAAAATGGCAACATAGGTATCGGAACCAGTACACCTTCGGCTTTGTTGCACACACTTGGCCAAGGGCAGGGAGAAGGAAATGTTTTGCACGAAGGTGAATACAAAGGAACTAACCCGGGCGACCCGCCAGCATCGGGAACTGGAACCCGTATGATGTGGTACCCCGACAAGGGTGCTTTCAGAGCAGGCTATGTTGGTGGTACTGCATGGGACAAGAACAATATAGGCAACTACTCTGTTGCGCTGGGATATGGCAGCATTGCTCAAGGTCTCTATTCATTTGCAGCCGGTGGAAGCAACTCGGCTTCCGGGCAAGCTTCAGTGGCTTTGGGTAATGGCGGAATGGCTTCCGGCGATTATGCATTTGCCATGGGAGCCGAGGCTTCTGCCGATGGCGATTATGCTTTTGCTATGGGAACCGAGGTGAATGCCTCCGGCAATTTTTCAGTTGCAATCGGCGGCTACCTGAACTCAACAGGCGAGGCATCAGTGGCAATGGGCATGGAAAACAGTGCAACCGGCGACTATTCCGCTGTAATAGGATTCAATTTGAGCGCACCATCCCATCGTATGCCGAAACAGTTATTGGTGCCTACAACGAAGAATATACACCCAAAAAAGCGAATACTTGGGATGCTTCAGACCGCCTCTTTGTGGTGGCGAACGGTACCAGCAGCACACCAAGCAATGCCATTACAGTACTGAAAAGCGGAAATACAGGAATTGGCACCGATGTTCCAACGGCACTTCTTCATACCAACGGAACAGGCACAGGCCAAGGCAATGTGCTGTTTGTTGGTCAGAGTAAGCTCCCAGATCCCGGCGACCCGCCAGTTTCGGGAACTGGAACCCGTATGATGTGGTACCCCGATAAGGGTGCATTTAGGGTTGGACATGTAACCGGTACAAATTGGAACAAAGACAGTATTGGAATTTATTCCGTGGCATTGGGTTATGACACCAAGGCAAAGGGATATTATTCCACGGCAATGGGATTAGAAACAACAGCATCGGGAGATGTTTCCACGGCAATGGGATATAATACTACCGCTTCGGGATTTCGTACCACGGCAATTGGTTCTGGTGCTTCCGCTTCGGGATTTTATACCGTTGCCATTGGAAGCGGAACTAACGCTTCGGCAAATTTTTCTACGGCAATGGGAGCCAGCACAACCGCTTCTGCAAATTATTCAACTGCAATGGGAAGCAGCACAAACGCTTCGGGAGATTGGTCCACGGCAATGGGAAGCAGCACAAACGCTTCGGGAAATCATTCCACGGCAATGGGAAGCAGCACAAACGCTTCGGGAAATTATTCCACGGCTATTGGGCATCAAACAACTGCATCTGCATTGGCATCAACAGCTATTGGGAGATATAATATTGGCAATGGTGAAGCCAATAATTGGACTTTAACCGACCCAATATTTGAGATAGGCGTCGGAACAAGTGAATCCAACAAGCATAATGCAATGACTGTTTTGAAAAATGGCAACACCGGAATTGGTACAATTAATCCGGGCGGTAATAGGCTTAGGGTAGTTTCAAGCGTCTCGGGCGGAACCAATTCTACGGGCTTTTTTGAGAATACTCATTCATCGGGATTAGCACTCAGGGCTTCCACTAACTCAAGCGATGGAACTATTCTTTCTATTCAGGAAGGTGATGGATATTCGTTGCGTTGCGATGGGTATGACCCGAACTGGTTTGTTGCTATGATTGTAAAAGGACGGCAAGTGGGTATCAATACCTCTGCGCCCACCCAAAACCTCGATGTAAATGGCAATGCACGTTTTCGCAGTATAGCTTCTGATGCATATCACGGAGTATTAAATCGTAAATCCGACGGAACGCTCACCACTGCTACTTCAGATATTCGATTTAAGGAAAATATCTTAACTTTAGAAAATAGTCTTGAGCGGGTGAAGCAGTTACGCGGTGTCAGTTTCACATGGAAAAGTAATCCCGAATACGGTACTCGTATTGGCTTTATAGCACAAGAATTTGAAAAAGTTATGCCCGAGCTTGCTTTTATTAACCCTACCGATGGCTTTATGGGAATTAATTATGCTGAGATGACCGCTGTATTAGTTGAAGCTATGAAGGAGCAGCAAGCTATTATAGATGAACAGAATAAGAGAATTGATAAGCAACTAACGATAAATGAGGAGCAAGAGAAGAGAATTGATGAACTCGAGCGGAAACTCGAACAACTTTTGCATAAATTTTCTGAAAATAAATAAATAAAAGGGAAAGTACAATGAAAAAGACTGTACTGATTTTCACATTTTTCTTGATTTTTTGTGGCTCTTTATATTCTCAAATTCCCCAAACCATTAGCTGGCAGGGGATTTTGCAGGATGCTGATTCAAAAAATCTTTCGGGCACTTATAGCCTGACTGTCAAGTTATACGATGTCGCTACGGGCGGCACCGCTATTTGGAGCGAAACACACAGCAATGTAGTAATCGTTGACGGACTTGTTAATCTTACTCTTGGAAGCGTTACACCTTTTAGTATTAATTTCGCCGATGAATACTGGCTCGAAATCACCGTTGGGAGCGGCAGTCCGCTTCCGAGGATTAAACTTAGTTCTGTGCCGTATGCTTTGCATTCCAAGACGGCAGAGTCTGCAAATGAAACTGACCCGCAATTTTCCGCAAGTCCGGCATCGGGCATATTAAATACTGATATTACAAACTGGAATACAGCATATTCATGGGGCAATCACGCTGATGAAGGATATTTAACAGAATATTCAGAAACTGACCCGCTATTTTCCGCAAGTCCGGCATCGGGCATATTAAATACTGATATTACAAACTGGAATACAGCCTATTCGTGGGGCAATCACGCTGATGAAGGCTATTTAACTGAGTATTCAGAAAGCGACCCAACTTGGGACAACGGTGGAAATGTATCAAATAATATCGGTCGTCTCGGAAATGTCGGTATCGGCATTTATACTCCTACTGCCCTGTTACATACTCATGGACTTGGTGATGGAGAAGGTAATGTGCTACATGTGGGTGTATTCAAAGACACACCGGGCGACCCACCGACATTAGGAGCAGGCACCCGTATGATGTGGTATCCTGATAAAGCTGCTTTCAGGGCTGGGAGTGTGACCGGTACACAATGGGACAAAGATAATATTGGAAAATTTTCCGTAGCAATTGGTTCAAATACAATAGCTTCCGGAGATTTTTCAAGTGCAATGGGTATAAATACAACAGCATCAGGAAATTCTTCAACTGCATTGGGCTGGTACTCAACAGCATCAGGATATAGTGCAACTGCCATTGGGTCTTCAACCGACGCATCCGGTTCGAAATCTATCGCATTAGGTTCAGAAACAACTGCTAAATCAGGTTTTGAAACAGTCATCGGAAGATTTAATACGGATTATACTCCAAATTCAATAACAGATTGGAGTGAAACTGATCGTTTATTTGTTATCGGTAATGGCACTGCAAACGATTCAAGAAAAGATGCATTAACAGTTTTGAAAAATGGAAATTTAGGGATTGGCACTTCTACCCCAACTGCTTTGCTACATACTAATGGCATAGGAACAGGTGAAGGTAGTGTACTACATGTAGGTGTATTTAAAGACACACCGGGTGACCCACCAACTTCAGAAGGAAGTACACGTATGATGTGGTATCCTGATAAAGCTGCTTTCAGGGTTGGGAGTGTGACCGGTACACAATGGAATAAAGATAACATCGGTAATTATTCTGTTGCCATGGGATATAACACTAAGGCATCAGGAAATCACTCTACTGCTTTGGGGTGGAACACAACTTCTTCAGGGCATTACTCAACATCTTTAGGTGCCGGTACAACAGCATCAGGGAACTACACAACTGCCATGGGGGTTAGTGCAATGGCATTAGGATATTACTCTACGGCTTTGGGATTTGGCGTTTCATCTCCATCTGCTTATGAAACTGTAATTGGAGCTTTTAACACAACATACACTCCTACATCCGTCTCATCATGGCATTCCACCGACCGTTTGTTTGTGATTGGCAACGGCACACCTGGCGGACCAAGAACTGATGCAATGGTAGTACTGAAAAATGGTAGTACAGGTATTGGCACTTCAACCCCCACAGCACTACTCCATACCAACGGTACGGGAACAGACGAAGGCAATATTCTATTTGTAGGAGAATATAAATCAACTGATCCCGGTGACCCTCCTGCAAGTGGTGCGGGTACACGTATGATGTGGTATCCGGATAAAGCGGCATTCAGGGCAGGCGCTGTAATAGGTGTTCAATGGGACAAAGCAAATATTGGAATCCATTCTGTAGCTATGGGCTATAATAATACCGCATCGGGAGATTATTCCATTGCAATGGGACATAGCACTTATGCTTACGGGGATTATTCAACAGCAACCGGGAGTAATTCAGATGCAGCCGGAGATTATTCTACTGCAATTGGGTATGCTAATACTGCCTCAGGAGGCATTTCTACTGCAATGGGAGGGAATACAATCGCTTCAGGAGATGTTTCTACTGCAATGGGTGGAGGTACAACGGCGTCAAGTACATTTTCAACGGCTATGGGAGAGAACTCAACAGCTTCGGGTTATGCTTCTACAGCGATGGGTTCAAATACAAAGGCAAGGTCAGGATATGAAACAGTTCTGGGAAGATGGAATGTTGATTATACTCCCTCTACGCCTTCAGCTTGGCATGTAAATGACCGACTTTTTGTAATTGGCAACGGCACCGGAAGTACTTCACGAAGTAATGCAATGACGATTTTGAAAAACGGTCGAATTGGAATTGGAACTGCGACTCCTGCTGCTCTTCTCCATATTACCGACACAGATGAAGGAAATATACTCTTTGAAGGTGAATTTAAAGGCTCTGGTCCAAGTGACCCGCCGACATCTGGTGCAGGTACCCGCATGATGTGGTATCCTGATAAGGCATCATTCAGAGTCGGAAGAGTAAGTTCTACTCAATGGGATAAAGATAGCATAGGTGACTATTCTGTCGCTATGGGATACAACACAAAAGCATTAAATGTTTACTCTACTGCTTTGGGATATTCAACAATAGCATCAGGAAGTATCTCCACAGCTTTGGGGAATTCTTCTAAAGCATCAGGATATAATTCCTTAGCCATGGGGTATTCTACAATAGCATCAGGATATATCTCCACGGCTATGGGGATTTATTCTGAATCATCAGGTGATTACTCATTTGTTTTAGGTAATCAAATACAATCTCCATCAGCTTATGAAACTGTTATAGGAAGATATAACACAACATACACTCCTTCATCCGGTGTATCATGGAATGTAAATGACCGCTTGTTTGTAATCGGCAACGGTACGGGAAATTCTACCCGAAGTAATGCCTTAACGGTACTAAAAAATGGTCGTGTTGGTATTGGAACTGATAGCCCGAGTGCAGGATTGCACCTTAAAGGTTCATCGCACCCGAGCAGTTTTATTTATCTTGAGTCGGATTTAGATGAAGATGCCGGTTTACGTTTTTATGAGGGAGATACAACAAAGTGGCACATCTTTAATAACTCAAGCGCTGCAGGGCTTTCTATCTATAACAGTGCATACTCTGTTGCTCTGTTTGCTAAACAGTCCAACGCATATATTGGTATAGGTACAAGCAGTCCAAGTCAGCGTCTTGATGTAAACGGTAATGCCCGTTTTCGCAGTATCAGTTCAGGGGCATATGCGGGTGTTGTTAACCGCACTTCCGACGGTACGCTCACAACTGCAACTTCGGATATTCGATTTAAGGAAAATATTGAAACTTTAGAGAATAGTCTTGAGCGAGTTATGCAATTGCGTGGCGTCAGTTTTACATGGAAAAGTAACCCTGAATATGGCACTCGCATTGGCTTTATAGCACAAGAATTTGAAAATGTTATGCCCGAACTTTCTTTTACCAATCCTGCCGATGGCTACATGGGAATTAATTATGCCGAAATGACTGCCGTATTGGCAGAAGCAATTAAAGAGCAACAACAATTAATTGAATCGCAAAATACCAAAATTGATGAACTCGAGCGGAAACTTGAACAACTTTTGATAAAATTTTCTGAAAATAAATAGGAATTAATAATGAAACACTTAATCTTAATTTTCTTATTTTTTGCAATTAATTTGCATTCACAGACCTATCAAATTAAAAATCATGTAGTTGGTAGCTCTGCTACGACTGTTTCCAACAGCGATTATAATTTTAGGAGCACATTAGGACAGCCCGCAATTGGCAAAATCCAGAACGTAGATAATATTATAGGTTCGGGATTTTGGTACACAATCGGTAAAACGGCTGATGGTATGCATATTATATATTTAAACCTCGGTTGGAATCTGATTTCTACATATGTTGAACCGGAATTTGCTGCACTCGAAGACATTTACTCCGAGATTGAGGGAAGCACTGTCATAGTAAAGAATAATTCCGGGCAGATTTATTATCCTGAGTTTGATATTAATGATATTGGAGATTGGGACGTAAAGCAGGGTTATCAAGTCTATATGTCGAGCGCTGAAACACTCACGATTTCGGGCGAGAAAGTTGCACCTGAAACGACCGAAATCACTCTCACAACGGGTTGGAATATGCTCGCATACCTACGCGATAATGCTATGGATATTGAGATTGCCCTTGCTTCGCTCGTTGCTGATGACAAGCTCGTCATCGCAAAGGACAACATGGGCAACGTCTTCTATCCCGCTTTCGACATAAACATGATTGGCGATATGCTCCCCGGTCAGGGCTATCAAATTTACCTGATAAGCGGAGCAACGCTGACCTATCCGGAGAATTAGAATAATTTTAACCTTCCGAAGTTTCGCAAACTTCGGAAGGTTTTTTTATATGTAGTAAACTCATACCCCTAACTCGCAGTCTCCAAACTCTGCCTATTATATTGCCGCAAATCAAATTTTTCCTATCAGAAACAAAATGAATATAGACAAATGAAAATATTCGATTGTTTAGTTGTATATAATTTTTTATTTTGAATGAATGAGATTTCTGATTTGTTTTTTATAATTTTTTAGTTATATTTGCCTAAGTGTTTTGTTCATAAGTGTGAAAGTATATGTGAATTATAAATACAAGTCCTATTAATGAATAATACATAGAATTTTAATATATTCTTAAAAATATTGGGAGTGCTTTTATGAATAGGGTTTTGATGATTTTGATAATTATTGTCATTTCGACAATTAATTTATATTCTTACAAAGCTATCATTGTTCAAAATGGCAATGATGCAAAATTGTATCAGGTTACCGAGTTGCAAAAAGCACTTGATTCGGCAGCAGTTGGTTCGGACGTGTATCTACCCGGCTATGATTTTTCCGGCACAACTATCACAATTAGAAAAAAACTTAACATATACGGGACAGGTTTCTATTCATCTGCAACAAATGAAACGGGAAAGACTATTTTGGGGATTGTTATTTTTAATTCAGGAAGCGACAGCACTTTATTAGAAGGAGTATATATTAGTAACGTACTCAGAATTTCATATACTGCAACTCACAAAGTTTCCAATTTAATGTTTAGAAAATGTAATATCAGGGGACTGGATGTGGCAAAAGCAGATACATCGAAGTTTCACACTTTCAAAGATTGCGTTTTGTATAATCCAACAATCTCTTCGAAAGCTGTAGGTATCAAAGTTTACAATTCGATAATTGACCCCAATCCAGGTTCTACAATTTATGGGCTTATTTTTGAATCTTACAATACAAGTTATATTAATTGTATTCTGCATTATCCTGATGTCAATGGTTCAAAAGGTTTATTTTGGGCGTCTAATTCTGCTTTTAACCTTTTTGAGAATTGCATATTCTTGAATACTTATGAACTTAAAAGTCTGGGCTTAAATAACGGTTTTGTAAATTGTTTGTCTGTTTATAATCAGACTGATTGGGGAGTTGATAATTACAATGTAGATTGCCTTATTAATCAAAACAAGGATTCGATATTTGTTGATACATTGGATATTTATAGTTTTTCTGAAGATTTCGATTATCACCTTAATGAAAATTGTTTAGGAAAGGATTATGGAACTGACGGCACTGATTTAGGGATTTATGGCGGTACTTATCCATACAAAGAATTAGGTATTCCAATTATTCCATACATTAAGAGCTATAATTCAGCAAATAAAACTGTGAATGGAACGCTTGAAGTGAACGTAGAAGTTGAATCTCAAACTGAATAGGAATGAAAAATGAGAAACATTTTACTATATTCCATTATTTTTCTTTCCGTTAATGTTATTTTTGCAAATAAATTAACAAATTATGAATATTGGATTGATTATGGTTTTGAAAATAGAATTCAAAATGTAATTAACGATGCAGATTCCAATCTATATTTATCAGAAAACATAGATTTAACACATTTGGTTCAAGGAATTCATACATTCAACATTCGGTTTCGGGATAGTTTAAATAAATGGTCAGTTGCTCAAACAAGTTTTTTCTACAAACCGGCTAATGATTCACTAATGGATAATTATAATTATCCAAATAATACTCTCACAGCTTATGAATATTGGGTTGATGATGATTTTGTAAATAGAAAATATGGGGTGATAAACCCAAATACATCTCTTTTGAATCTTGATTCTAACTTCTTATTTGAGAACATAAATTCAGGAATTCATAAATTCGTAATCAGATTCAAAGATAGCTTTGGCAAGTGGTCAGTTGCTCAAACAAGTTTTTTCTACAAACCTGCAAATGATTCATTAATGGATAATTATAATTATCCAAATAATACTCTCACAGCTTATGAATATTGGATTGATGATAATTATGTTGATAGAAAATATGGGGCGATAAACCCAAATACATCCCTTTTGAATCTTGATTCTAACTTTTTATTTGAGAATATAAACTCTGGAATTCACAAATTCGTAATCAGATTCCAAGATAACCATGACAAGTGGTCTATTGCTCAAACCAGCTATTTTTACATTCCTGATGATACTGAATTTAATGAAATCGAATATTCGTCGAATAAAATTTACGGATATCGCTATTGGTTTGATAACAATCTTGAAACTATTTTTACATTAATATTAGATAATAAAGAAGAAACATTTTCAGAAATAATTAATTTGCAATGTCCCGAATTGGATACATTGGGTTTGCACGTGTTACACATGCAATATATGGATTCAGTTGGAAAATGGAGTGTCGCAGTGTCGGATACATTTATTTATGAAGGATTTGAAGTTTCCAAACCGATATTAAAATCCCCTGCCAATAATTCAAACATAAAAACTGATACAATTTTAAAATGGAATATTATTCCGTACATTAGCAAATATTATATTCAAATATCAGATACAAATGATTTTTCCAATATTATGGTGTATGATTCGCTTACAAATGTAACTCAATATGAAATTAATTTAGTTGATTTAAAAACTTATTATTGGCGAATTAAAGCAGAATATGAGGACATTTATAGTGATTGGTCGGAAGTATGGTCATTTACGACTGTGGAGGCTGCGCAAAGTATTTCGCTAAATACAGGCTGGAATCTGATTTCCACCTATGTAGAGCCGGAGATTGCTGCACTCGAAGACGTTTTCTCCGAAATTGAAGGAAGCACTGTCATAGTAAAGAATAATTCCGGGCAGATTTACTACCCTGAGTTTGATATTAATGATATAGGAGATTGGGACATAAAGCAGGGTTATCAAGTCTATATGTCGAGCGCTGAAACACTCACGATTTCGGGTGAAAAAGTGGTGCCTGAAACGACCGAAATCACTCTCACAACGGGGTGGAATATGCTCGCATACCTACGCGATAATGCTATGGATATTGAGATTGTACTTGCTTCGCTCGTTGCTGATGATAAACTCGTAATCGCAAAGGACAACATGGGCAACGTCTTCTATCCCGCTTTCGATATCAACATGATTGGCGATATGCTCCCGGGGCAAGGCTATCAAATATACCTGATAAGCGGAGCGACGTTGACATATCCGGAGAATTAGAATAATTTTATCTTTCCGAAGGTTCGCAAGCTTCGGAAGGATACTTTTAAATCTTCATTTTTTTCTCAGGTGAAGGATTATTCTTGAATTCACAAACAATTTGATTTATGTTTCTAAAGCATTATTCAACATTGTATTAACAAGATATTTGAGATTGACGATTTGATTTTTTTTTAAATTATGGAGTTCGCTATGAAGAGAGTTATAACAGCTTTATGTATCTTGTTTTTATCATTTGTAGTAACATATTCAGCTTCAAAAACTATGATAAAATTTTCTACAAATGCTAGCAATGATACAATAGTATATGATATTAATGATATCGATAAATTAGAGATTAAAAAATTCAATAATAACTATACAATGAAAGTATATTACAAGATAGATTCATCTGCATCATATCAGATATCGGCATTAGATTCGTTGAAATTTCTAACCGGAAATGATTTAAAGTACTTTAACATTTATTATTCTGACTTAACTAAGTCCTATTTAGTATCAGATATAGACAGTATCATATTCATTCAAAATCAGGACAATTTCGAAACTGTAACCATTGGCAATCAAGTTTGGATGGTTAAAAATCTTGATTTAAGTCATTACCGAAATGGCGATACAATACGACACGCAGTAAGTGATGCAGACTGGGTAGATGCTGGAAATAAAAATGAAGGTGCCTGGTGTTATTACGACAATGACCCTGCCAACGGTGCAATATACGGGAAACTGTATAACTGGTATGCAGTAAATGATTCACGTGGATTAGCACCATCCGGCTATCTTATACCGAGTGAAGTGGATTGGTCAACACTACATTCCTATTTAAGAACTAATAACCAATATTGGTGCAACAATAACAATCACCTTATCGCAAAGTCGCTTGCAGCAAAGGAGAGGTGGAATACTAATAATGCAACTTGTTGTATTGGAAATAACTTAAATTCTAATAACAGCAGTGGCTTTTCCTCTCTTCCTGGCGGTTTACGTGAATTAAATGGTGGCTTCAACGGTCTAAATTCAGGAGGTAACTGGTGGACGGCTTCTGCAAGCCAAGGGTCGGGCGCCTATTGGAGGTACTTGATCAACTGGAGCTCTATTCTAGACAGTTGGTACACTAGTAGGGTTAAAGGCTTTTCAGTTCGTTGTATTGTAGGGTCAGTTTCTGCAAATGATTCGTTAATGATATATTTCAAAAATGGTATGGTCGAGAGCATATCAATTCAAAATATTAAAATAATTGATTTTGAATCAATAGATATTTTCGAACACAACATTACACTCAACCTCGGTTGGAATCTGATTTCTACATATGTTGAACCGGAATTTGCTGCACTCGAAAATGTTTTCTCCGCAATTGAGGGAAGTACCGTCATCGTGAAGAATAATTCCGGGCAGATTTACTATCCCGAGTTTGATATTAACGATATTGGAAATTGGGACGTGAAGCAGGGCTATCAAGTCTATATGTCGAGCGCTGAAACACTCACGATTTCGGGCGAGAAAGTTGTACCTGAAACGACTGAAATCACTCTCACAACGGGTTGGAATATGCTCGCATACCTACGCGATAATGCTATGGATATTGAGATTGCCCTTGCTTCGCTCGTTGCTGATGATAAACTCGTAATCGCAAAGGACAACATGGGCAACGTCTTCTATCCCGCTTTCGATATCAACATGATTGGCGATATGCTCCCGGGGCAAGGCTATCAGATTTACCTAATAAGCGGAGCGACGTTGACATATCCGGAGAATTAGAATTTATATTTAAATATTTCTTTCATAGATGCTGAATATGTCTGATAAAATAGTACTATTCAGCATCATATTATATAATTTAACAAGTCTAACATAATAATTAGTATTAAATAAATAATAGTTTGTATTGATATAAAAGATAATATAGAGGATATTAATTATATATTTAGTTTTCCCCATGATATATTTACTACTTAAAGCATAAATAAAGTAATATTTTGTTTGTAAGTAATGTGAATATTATTTATATTTAAATTAATGATTAAGTGAAAATCTTAAGATGTTCTTTGAAAAATGTGTATGTCGATACAAATTGTTAAAGTTTTTGTTAATAAGTTTTAATAATTTTACATTCTTTTCTATCATAAAATGGATATAATATCAAAAAGTAAACATGGAATACTTATACCTATTCAATATCCATTAGTAACTACCTAATGACTTGCTTCTAAAGAATCCGTATGTGGCATCACACGGTCAAGTGGCTCTATTTATCTTCTCATATTAGTGTGACTTCGCCAAATATGAGAACCCAGTATTTTGTACATTAATATTTAGGAATTGATCTATGCCGAAACAAACAGTTTCTAGGATTAGGAGGTTACTTATATCAATTGAGAAAAGAGATTTCTTTGATAAACCATTCCTATGGCTTTATGATTTGATTGCAATTACAAATTTGATTTTCCCTTTATATGTGTTATATCTCGCCTACTCAAACAGTATTTTTAAAATACCGATGAAATTTACTTTATCTTTCATGATATTGTGGGTAGCACTTCTTATTATGGGATGGGTAAGTTTTTTAATATGGCGAGAAAT
The DNA here is from genome assembly GCA_023957315.1 of Candidatus Kapaibacterium sp. NCBI lineage: Bacteria > Pseudomonadati > Bacteroidota > Eximiradiia > Eximiradiales > Kapaibacteriaceae (SeqCode) > Kapaibacterium (SeqCode) > Kapaibacterium sp. (SeqCode). The sequence continues at coordinate 71,507 of JAMLHE010000013.1, read as the reverse complement.
GAGAAAAACTATACCTTATAATAATGATACAATCAATCAACCTATTTTGATTTACAAGTTTATACATCTATTGAGAACATTTGGGATTTGGTCGGGATTGTGGGTTGGCATTATAGGATTTGTCTTTGCTTCAACTACATCAATCTTATTAGGTCAGAAAGTTGAATTGCTTTATAAAATCATTGGAGTTAGTTTTCTTGGGACAGGTTTTTTGATGATTGTTCTAATGCCAATTTACGGATTTCTTATAATCTTTCTGTCTCATTTTTTGTCTGAATTAATTATGTTATTTGTTAACACTACAAATAGAGAACAAAATTAATTTTTTAACTATTAAGGAGTTTTTGAAATGAACAGTTTCATTAAAGTATTTTATTTAATATCAGTTTTAGCACTGATAGGCTTATTTGCGTGTGATGAATCAAGTGGTCCAGACAAAAACGGTGGCAACGGAGTTATTGATATAGGCGGCGAAACCGAACTTGATTTGACAAAACCGGGTAATGAATTTAAGGTAATTATCGAAAAGGGAAGCCCGGAATTTGAGAAAATCAAGAGATCAATAAAAATAACTTCTAATAACCAAGGTATTGTCACTACAGAAGGCATAGCTGAAATCAGTGTGGAAGATTTTATGACTTTGAAATCAAAATACATGCCTGATATTATCAGCGATAATGAAATATTTGATTATGCTACAAAACGTGGTATTACTTTTGATACTAATAGCACAGAAGGGTTTAAAGTAGGTCATGATTTAAAGCTAAAAATTACCAGCGAGGGAATCCAAGACTTTTATCTTTCTAAAGGTGATTTAAGTAAACCGAACACATTAGTCAAATATTCTTCTAAAGTTGGAGATGTATATGCTTTCACATGCGATGAAGGAATTTATCGAGAACGAAGAGTTGTACACAAAAGCTCAGTGCCTGATTGGGAAACCAATATGGGAAAACTAAAAACTATTAGAGTTGAAGAGAACTTGAAAGACTTTTTAATTGCAGAGAAAGTTACTTTTGTATTTAATGAGGAATACGGACTTGTAGGAGGGATATTGTTGCTATTAGATGGCGAAGAAATAATAATCAATCTCTTTCCTCCGGATTGGCTGGGAGCCGGAGACCGCCCGAAATCAGATGCTGTAATAATCGGTAACCAAACATGGATGACAAGGAATCTTGATGTATCACACTACAGAAATGGAGATAAGATACCTCAAGTGCAAGATCCGCAAGAATGGGACAAGTTGACAACAGGAGCTTGGTGCTATCTACATAATGACCCCAAAAATGTTGAATTATACGGAAAGTTATATAACTTTTGGGCTGTAAATGATCCACGGGGTTTAGCACCTGTGGGTTGGCGAGTGCCAAGTGACGATGATTGGAAAGAGTTGGAAATGTATTTGGGAATGAGTCAGGAAGAAGCAGATAAACAAGGAGAAAGAGGTACAACTGAGGGAGCTAAATTAGCAGGTGGCAAAGATTTGTGGGATGGTTGGGGACCAGACCTCATAAGCGAACATCCTGATTTTAATAAAAGTGGATTTTATGGTTTTCCCGCAGGTTTTCGTGCCAATGGACATTTCTTTGGTGAAGGATATGATGCTCAATGGTGGTCATATTATAAAGACGAATTTACAGGGAACAATTGGCCCACTTACAGGGGTTTAGAATACGAAAGTACAAAAATATATACTTCCGGTTATCAAAGAAATTATGGCTTGTCTGTCCGTCTTATTCGGGAGGAATAGAAATATGTTATACCCTTCTTGAATCTCCGGTATGGTGTAAAAAATCGATTTTTGGTGGACTCCTCTTTAAAAGTGGAGTCCTTCTGTTTCAAAGCAGATGATTATACAATTTCCAATTTGAATGAAAATATGCTAAAAAATATTGATATTAAGATATTGCCAAATTCGCTATCAGTTACACGAATATTTCTTGTCCTTGCGCTAATTTTCTTAAAGCCGTTTAGTATAGAGTTTTTAATAGTACATTTCTTATGTGGTATTACCGATGTGCTTGACGGATACATTGCTAGAAAATTCAAAGTAGAAACTAAACTGGGTGAGAAACTCGATTCTATGGCTGACATTTTTTGGGTTGTGGTCTTAGGGGTTGTTTTGTACCCTTATATTGATGTATCCAATGATGTCATTCTTTGCATTGCTGCAATTGCAATATTAAGACTTATATCTATTATCATCGTCTTATTCAAATATCAGACTTTGGGAATACTTCATACTATTGGAATTAAAATAACAGCCATTCTTTTATTCTTGGTTCCATTTTTTATTCAATCAGATTTGTTGATGTTTTTAATTTGTGTTTTTGGTAGTATTTCTGCAATTGAAGAATTTCTAATTCATTTATACTCCAAAAACTTTAACCAAAATAGAAAAAGCATTTTTTATAGAAGTTAATGTTGCATCTTCGTGTATGCCTATGTTTAACATAACGAGGCGTTTCTTAGATGCACTCTTCCCTTCGACAGGTTCAGGAAGCGGATAAATATATTGTAGGGACAGAATGCTGTTTTGTCCCTACAAGTGTTTGTTTTTCTCCGTCAGGTGTAACACCTGGCGGAAAAAGCTTGTCTGAACTATCTCTTTCGTCATTCTGAACGAAGTGAAGAAACCACCTCTTTCACAAAAACTTGATTCTTCGACTTCGTCACAGAATGACCAACTGTTCGGGCTGAATGCTGTTAGGGTCCCTACTAAGTATATTTTTAAATATGAATCCGGTAATATGTTGGAAACAAAAAACAAGCCCTCGTAACATATTATATTACAAGGGCTTATGAATTCACTTAGCGGAGAGGGAGGGATTCGAACCCTCGGTAGCGGTTGTACCACTACGTCGGTTTAGCAAACCGGTGCATTCAGCCTCTCTGCCACCTCTCCGTTTCTAAAGATACATTGGCTTAAATGCAGTTAGCAAAAGTATAACAAAATTTTGTTATTTCCAAATGAAATTTTTAGACGCCTGTGCGATTAACAATTTGGGCGCTCGCTTGGGATATCGCAGTCACCATGATGTCCTGAATGTTGACGTGTGGCGGTCTGCTGGCTGCAAATAGTGCTATTTGGGCAACGTCCTCCCCACTTAATGGTTTGAAACTTTTGTAAACTTGCTCCGCTTTTGGTGCATCTCCGCGAAATCGGACGAGCGAAAATTCGGTTTCGACCATGCCCGGGTCTAAGTTGCACGTGCGGACATTTGTGCCGTTTAGGTCTATAACCATTGATTGGGAAATCGCTCTGACAGCGTGTTTGGTGGCACAGTAAACATTGCCTTTGGGATAGACTTCTCTGCCTGCTATTGAGCCAATATTGATGACCATCCCGCTGTCGCGTGCTACCATTCCGGGCAAAATCAATTTCGACACATAGAGCAAGCCCTTTAGATTGGTGTCAATCATTTCTTCCCAATCATCAAGGCTGCCATCTTGGATTTTGTCCAATCCGCGGGCTAATCCGGCGTTATTGATTAAAATGTCAACATTTTGCCATTTTTCGGGTAAATTTCCCAGTCGGTCGGCAACTTCGTCGTAATTTCGGACATCAAGCTGGATGGCGATGCATTCTACGCCATATTTTTCGCTCAAATTGCTTGCTAATTCTTCTGCCAATTCGATTCTTCGGGCAACTAAAATCAGGTCTGAACCTGCTTCTGCGAATACTTCCGCACACGCTTTGCCAATTCCGGCTGACGCACCTGTGATTAGAGTGATTTTGTTTTTTAACATTTAATGATTATTCCTATAATTGTTTGATTTTATATTTATTTTTGCTTTCCAAAAGCTGTACTATTCCACGTTCACCTAATAAATGAAGCGAGCCGACCACAATGAAGTGCTTCTCTCCCGAGGCGATATATTCCTCGATTTTCTTCATCATAGTGACATTTCTCGAGTAATTCAAATCTTCCATCACTTGTTCAAATCCTTCATGCTGATTGCCTTCCTGAGAAATATTGTAAATCATGTCAGAATCGCCCTGCTTCCATGCGTCAATCAGCTCCTTTACATATTTTTTGGTATCCTCAAGCTCGGCTAATGTATAATCCAAATATTCGCCGGTATAAGCGTTCAATCTATTCATCATTGACATTTGAAATTCTAATGATTCGAGCTCTTTCACCATTTTGCCGGACGATTTTGCTCTCTCGAGGAAGTGCATGTCGATGCCTTCGTGTTGCGAAAAGCCATTACTCAGCATTTCCAAGGATTGCAGTGTCATCACAGCTGCCCATGGTTTGAAGCTACCGAAAGCCATCTCGGGAACATTGTGCTTGTCCATGTATTCTTTGATTTTTGCGTATTGGTCGGCTGTAATCATATTCTTCAGCAATGTATCGCCTTCGTAGGACATATATTTGTAAATGTCGAAAGCACTATGAGCACTCGGGTCCAGCTCGAGCACGAGATATTCACATTCCTCGAAAGATTCGATTATTACTGTATCCAAGGGGTACAAGCTTTCATCGGCGATGTGAATAGAGCCAAGCAAATAGACGACATTGCCGCCTGATTCGACCTTCCAAAGCAAATTCTTCTTCTGCGAGCCCGAATCAACCGATGAACAAGCTACGAAAGCTAAAATCAGAGTAAAAAAGGCATATTTTGTAAATTTCATATTAACTTTATTAAATTATAAACTACATGAAACTTTTTACGGAATTGCACCACTTATATTATTAGAGGGCATGAAAAAATATTTTGCTTGAAAGAATTTTTGAAAAATTTGTTTTGAAGAAATGAGTCTAATCATTTTATGAATAGTAACAGGATTCTAATTCATTGAAATAGCTCTTAGTAAAAGTATTTTGAGATTTTTTACTGATTGCGTGAAACTTTTTTAGAATTTGTGACACTTATATTATGAGTAGAGAACAAAATTTGGAAATTGATTTGATAGACAGTAAACAAAACGAGTTCATGATTTATTATGACCGAGTGAAATTCAAGCTCTCGGGTTTTGCGAGAGCCATCACTCGCAATGCTGAGAATGCGCGAGACTTGGTTAGCGATACTGTGTTGGCTGCGTACGAAAATTTTGACAAGATTAAGAACAAAGAGGCTTTCAGTAGTTACATCTTTACTATAGCGGTGAGATTGCATCGTAAGCGTAAGTCTAAAATGAAGAATTTTGAGGAATTGGATGATATGGCAACAGATAACTTAATCAATCACGACCCGATGCCCGATATTTCTCACGATATAAAAGTGCTATATGACACTTTGGACAAATTGCCTGAAAAGATGAAGGAAGCAATCATTTTGTACGAAATTTCAGGATTTACAATCGAAGAAATCAAAGAAATTCAAGGTGGAACAATTTCGGGAGTCAAATCCAGATTGAAAAGAGGGCGAGAGAAATTAAGCGAATTGATGAATGATAGAATTACACATAAAATGAACAAGAATTACTCAACTGAACGAAGCGAATTTTCAAAAAATAATGATAAATTAATGAAAATAGGTATATAATATGAATAACAAATATACAAATATTGATAATATTTTTGATAAAGCTCGAAATCTGGAACCGGTTTTGAACGATAATGAGGTTCGCGAACTCATTAACACAAGTACCGTAAATCCGGTGAGTACAGGTATTTTTAATTACGGAGTAAATAAAATGACTATTTTAAGTTCAATGGCAGCTCTTGTTATTTCGGGATTGGTACTATTCAATGTAATTGATTCTGATAAACAAGTGTCCGAAAATAAGCAAGCCTCGGTTGAAATATCAACTGCAAAATCCACCCCCGATGTGATAGAAAAACTACCCGACGATGAAAATAAAGACATCAATAGACGTCAAGTTAAGCACGATGATGTCGCTATAAATACATACAATGTTGATGATAAAGTTGATTTGCCCAAATCAACAGACAAAATTAACGGAATCAATGCAATTACTTTGCCGTATGAATATTTAGAATTATATAATATTAAATTTGACTCGGAAACTAATAATTATGAAGTTACAAGTGGCAAGATGAAAGTTGCGATAGCTCCGGATATGAAAACGCAATTCCTATCCAACGCTGAGTCTAATGATTCTGACCATAAATTAGTACCTAAACTAATTACTTCGGCTAATGGAAATGTGAAAATAGCGTTTCTAAACAAAAATGATAGTAATTATCCTAAATGGAATGAAGGTAGTCAAAATCAAGTACTTTATACAGAAAGAATTGATGATTTAGCTGATTTCGATTTAGAGATTTTGAAACAGATGTCTCCTGCATCCATTGATTCATTCTTATCTCATCTTGGTGATACAGATAATTTAGGTAAATTTAAGATAGATATAAATAAATTATCTATACATATGAATAATTCTGATAATATAGATGTTGATTCATTATTGACCACCAAGAGAATTCAAATTGATTTAGATAAATCTGATAGTAGCAATAATATTGATAAAAGAATCATAATTAAGCGGCAAAATAGTGGTTCGAAAATTGATTTATTAGATAGTGCGGAATTAAACACATCGCAAAGAATACAAATTATGTTGCCGGAAAGTACTATGACTAAACAAGAAACTTTGCCCAAAGAGAATTATTTCCATCTTGACGGACGCCTCAAAATGCTGTCTGAATTGACTGTCAATAAATTAATTCCTGTCCGATTTGATGTCCCGGGTGGCGGCGCAGATATAATCTTCTGGTTTGAACCTACAGATGAACTACTCGAAGTAGTACCCGATAACATCAAATCGCGTCTCGAAGCCGAAATTGAAGCGATTAACAGCAGTGAAGATATTTGCAAAGCGGCTCCCGAAACAGGCTCCGAAACTATAATGGACGTTTGGCGCTCGTGCAGCGGAGCAATCGAAAACATGTTGGTTTACCCAAATCCTACAAACGGTCCGGTTTCTGTCAATTTCCAACTGAAAGAAGATAGAAAAGTGAAACTCACGATTCATGACCTAACCGGGAAATTATTGCTGACACTTTCGCCTGAAACTCTAATTCGCAAAGGTGAATTCCGCGAGAATTTCAATTTGGCAAAGTTAACTCCCGGAATGTATTTGCTCGTAGCCCAAACGCATTACGGCGAGCAGACTTTGCAAAGAATTGTAATAGAATAAATTTAACTTGAAATCATGATAATAACCACAAGAAGGAGGGCAACGCTCTCCTTTTTTTTTATTTTTCATAATTTGCAATAATCACTTATATTGCATTATTTTACTAAGCAATTTTCAAAATAGAGTAAAATATGAATAAAGTTAATATATTTGAAAAACTTGCGAAGTTCGACGATTATTACAATCCGCGAATCGTAGGCGAATTGAACGGGCAACATGTCAAGCTCGCAAAGCTATTAGGCGAATTCGTCTGGCACAAGCACGAAAATGAGGACGAACTCTTCTACGTTCTCGATGGAGAGCTGAAGATGGAATTTCGCGACAAGACAGTGACAATCAAAAAAGATGAATTCCTGATTGTTCCGCGTGGAATCGAGCATCGCCCCGTCGCTGAGAAAGAGGTTGCCTTAATGTTGTTCGAGCCGGCGACTACGCTCAACACAGGTGACACCAAAGGCGAGTTAACAAGGCAGAATTTGGAACGAATCTAACAATATTCAACAGATAATATTCTTAAAAATATTGCTCCAAATAATCGCTGAAATATACTATAAATAGGGATTATTTGACAATTAATTTGCGATAATTATGATGATTATTCGTGAATTATTTGGTTAATCCAATTATTATGCGTATTTTAGTAATCTATTCATTTTCATATACATAATTTTGATATTTATAAATTTTTTATTAGTGTCGGAAATTATATTATATGCTATTTGTTTAGATAATATTATTAATTTGTGAGAGTATTTATTATGACTGAAACGAAATTATTTAACTCCGAAATGAAGCCATCAGTGGCTGAAAAGCAAGAAATTGTTGATTTCTTGTTTCACAATTTAGACCAATTCGGTGACAAGAAAGTTGACATCGAAAAAGCTATCAACTATGCCATCAAAGAGAGCCTATCTCCGGGTGGATTTGTTATGGTGAGCCGCGAAGGTACAGAAATGTCATGCGCTGTCGTGGTCAACGAAACGGGCATGGAGGGTTATATCCCCGAAAACATTCTCGTTTACATCGCTACGCACAAAAATATGCGAGGCAAGGGCGTCGGCAAGAAATTGATGACTGAAGCTATCAATGCTGCAAAAGGCAATATTGCACTACATGTCGAACCGGAAAATCCTGCAAGGTATCTCTATGAAAAACTTGGGTTTACGAGTAAATATTTAGAAATGAGACTGATAAAATAAAATGGCTTATGTTACTTTAGATTCAAAAAAGTTGAAACATAATTTCGATTATCTCGAAAAATTATTCAACAAAAACGGCATACAATGGTCTGTTGTGACTAAGATGCTATGCGGTATCAAAGATTATCTTGCAGTCCTGCTGAAGCTGAATATCAAACAAGTTTGCGATTCGCGAATTTCAAATCTGAGAATGGTCAAATCTATCAATCCCGAGATTGAAACGGTTTACATAAAGCCCCCTGCAAGCAACGTAGTAAACAGCGTTGTCAAATATGCCGATATCAGCATGAACACTCAGATTGAAACAATACGCTTGCTATCCGAAGAAGCCCAAAAACAGCAGAAAACACATAAAATCATCATAATGATTGAACTTGGCGAGCTACGTGAAGGCGTCATGGGCGATGATTTTGTAAACTTCTATTCAAATGTATTCAAGCTCAAAAACATCGAAGTTGTCGGAATCGGCACCAATTTATCGTGTTTGTACGGAGTGCTGCCAAATCCGGACAAGCTGATTCAGCTCAGTTTGTACAAGCAATTGATTGAAGCAAAATTCAACCGTGCATTGCCATTTGTCTCGGGCGGCTCATCAGTTACAATACCGTTGATTTTTCAGAAATTACTACCCAAAGGTATCAATCATTTTCGCGTAGGCGAAACCTTATTTCTCGGGACAGATGTCTATAACGACAAGCCACTGAATAAAATGAACAACGACGTTTTCAGACTTTATGCCGAAATTATCGAATTAATCGAAAAACCTGTTGTGCCAATGGGTGATTTCGGGACAAATGTTGACGGGCACAGCTTTGAATTCAACCAAGATTTGGTGGGGCAAAAGTCCTACCGAGCAATAATTGATATTGGTTTGCTCGACGTTGATGAGCGCCACATTACTCCGATTGACCCCGATATGAGCTTCGTAGGTGCAAGCTCGGATATGTTGGTGATTGACCTTGGTGATAATGAAAATAAGTACAAAGTTGGCGATTTTCTGCAATTCAAGATGGATTACATGGGTACTTTGCGAATCATCAATTCAAAGTACATCGACAAAAAAATAATTTAGTGCCGAATCATTTTATTTTTTCACTCAATCAAAAATTCATAAAAACAAAATCCCCCTCTTGCAAGAGGGGGAAAGGCTTTCTGGGTATTTTTGTTTGTCTTCCGCCCTCACATTCGGAGAGGGTCGGGGTGAGGTAACAGCTACTTTTCTATTCGCAAAATATCTATTTACTGCCCGATAAATACGACTCTCTTGCTGTTTTCGATAACGTAGCGAGTGAAGCTGCCGGTGAAAAATGTGGCAAGAGTGCTTTTTGAATTAGAACCCAGCACTACGCCGTCATATTCTTTCATTTCTTCCGGTGTGAACAGCTTTTTGATGTCAATGTCCGAACCTTCGGCAGTAACCCTATCAAATCCATGAGCATTGAGCAAATCTTTTGCCTGACTTAGCTCATGATTCCGGTAGTCTTCGTCATCATGCGACATAAAAAGTTTGACTTCGATATTGCCCGTAACAGCCATTTGAGCAAACCTTTGCAAGGCACGGCATGACGGGAGACTTGCATCGAACATTATAAGATACTTACGTGCTTCATTCGTATGTTTTTCTAAATTTAGCTCCTTAGGGACTGCAATCACGGGTGTAATTGAGTAATCCAAGAGCTTCTCGAATGATTGACCATCGGTTTCCTCGCTATCAAACTCAAAGAAAGTCCGTTTGCCGACTATCATCACATCGTAATATTTAGATGCGTCGAGAATGGCATCGCTCGGGACGCCTTCGATTTTGTAGTCAGCGTAACGAACGGAGTGCTTTTCACATTTGGCATTAAAATTATGGATTAGCCCGTTAATCCGTTCTTTTGCAGTTATCAAACGCGAATCGCTTAGCAATTTGGTGTAGTAAGTGGCACCCAGCGGAATTGAACCAAAGGAGTATTTTATGCCGGGCACATCTAAGATTACCATGCCGGTCAATTCTGCATCGTGGTACTTAGCGAGCCATATCGCAAGTTCGAGCGCCTTCTTGCTATATTCAGAGCCATCTAAAGGTAAAAGAATTCTCTTAATCATAATTCACCTCAAAAAGTATTTAACTTCTACATATTTATACATACTAATATAAATATTATACGATAAAGTTGTACTTTGATTGGAAAAATATGTAAAAGAATTTTTATATTTTCGTTCCCTGAGCCTGTCGAATGGAGAGACAACAAAGAATAGTCCCGTCAGGTGTTACACCTGACGGGAGGATAAACTATAACTTTATAAATTTCTGTACTTTGTTTCCGATTTTGATAAAATACATTCCGTGTGCTAAAGATGAAACATCAATTCTATTGCTTTGTGATTCCAAATTGATTGATGACACAATTTCTCCAAGCAAATTCAAAATGCTAATCTCCGAAACTTCCGAAGTTTGGATTTCAATATATTCCGTTGCCGGGTTGGGGTGAATCATCAAATTGTCTAAATTTGAATAATCAGTCTCGACGGAAGTCGGGTCTATTTTTAGATTATAAACATTTAAGTCGTATCTGGGTGTAAGTAAAATTTCAAATTCATTCAAAAAGAAAATACCTGTTAATTGTGTGAACGATTCCCATAATTTCCAAGTTTTTCCGCCATCTAATGTGTAACTATCAGGAAAAAGTGAATTCTGATTTAAATAATAAATACCCACATTTTCATTAATAAATTTAATCCATCGAAAATCGTGAAGTTTGAAATTGGGGGTATCATAATAATAATTTGAATCTAAAATACTCTCCCAGCTTTGTCCACCATCTTCAGTTTTGAATATATGATACGAATAGTCCGCAATTGTGCCGCCGAGCTCGCTGTTAGCCTTCCAACCTGCAATCCAACCATACTCGGAATCAATAAAATTCATGGCACTAACTCTCGCCGGAAGTTCGCTCGTATTCCATGTATGACCGCCATCAGTCGTCCGTATGAAATTAGATTGCTTTTGTCCCATATCGCTAGAGAAATATAAATGGTCTTTGTCAATAATTTGGAATTCCCTCATAGGATGCACAACTCCATTATTGTCCTTAATCAAGACCTGCTCCCAAGTATTGCCACAATCGTTTGACTTTATCAATCCATGGTTGTAAAAAATATAAACTAATGAATCAGTAATGAACTTAACTTCCGGTGAGTTTATTTGATACCCTGTACATATCGTATCCAATGTATAATCGTTGAAGTTAATTTTGTATATACAGCCAATATTGGGCCCCATCCCACTCGAATTATTGGCGACTATTATTACACCATTTTGGTTATAATCCATGCTGTTAATTCTTCGGTTCTCTCCTGCAGACCAGGCGTCCGACCATTTAATAACTTCGAACCATGATTGACCATTGTCATTACTTTGGATGAAAATATTAAAATAATACGGAACCCCTGCTTGGGTGCTTATAGCTGCGAGAAGTGTTGATTCGTCAATTCTGATTATATCTCTCACTTCGTAATCGGCATTGACAGAGTCCGGCAGAAGTTTGGAATAAGCGATAGGTTTATGAATATAAGTATCATTATCTGCTTCCAAGCATTGTATTGATAACAGCATTGCCATAATTGTTAATAAAAATATTTTCATTTGATTTCTCCTATTTATCTTTAATTTATTTTGTCCGTCAGGTTTTACTCTTGATTAAAATATCTGCAATTTTATTTTGTCTCGTCTTGAGTTACACCAGAGGTAACTATATCTACAACTTTATAAATTTCTGAATTTGTTTTCCTATTTTAATGAAATACATGCCAAGAGGCAGATGCGACACATTAATTCTTTGTAGAGGCACGGCATCCAGTGTCTCTACGGTCATTACACATTCACCAAGAGTATTGATGATTTTAACATCGGAAACTTCCGAAGTTTGGATCGTAATATAGTCTGTAGCAGGATTTGGGAAAATCATCAAATGTTCGAAATTTGAATTATCATACTCGACAGAAGTCGGGTCTATCTTTAAATTATATAAATCTACGTTAATAAAAGGCAATAACAAAATTTCCAATTCATTTAAATAAAAGAATCCAGTGATTGTATGCGAAAGTGAATATCTTTTCCAAGTCTTACCACCGTCCAATGTATAGCTGCTTGGCATATATTTTGGAGTAAAAGATGAAAATATTCCAACATTCTCATTATAAAATTTAATATATCCAAAACCATTTGGGAGTCTGAAATTTGTTGTGGCGAAATAAAAAGAGGAGTCAACTTTATTTATCCAGGTATCGCCTCCATCCTCTGTCTTATAAAGATGAAATGAAAAATCTGCAATGTCACCACCAATTGGACTTCTAGATTTTCTGGCTCCTATCCAACCAATTTTTGTGTCAATAAATTCAACGACATCAATTCTAACCGGCATTTCGGTCGTTTCCCATGATACACCCCCATCAGTAGTACGAATAAAATAGTCTTTCCTTTCTTCATTTTCAATTACATTTATTGTAAAATATAAATGGTTTTTGTCAATAATTTGAAATGCATAGAAATTTGTAAGTTGCTTGTTATTTTGGTCCACAACCTTAACTTCATTCCAAGTATTGCCACAGTCTTCTGAGTAAATAGCTCCATAATGTGAAACAATATAAACAAGCGAATCTGTTAAAAATTTAACTTTTGGGTTATACATTGAATATCCCGTATATAGGGTATCAAGTGAATAATCTTGCAAATTCATTTTATAGATTCTTCCGATTGGAGTACCTTTAGCTTCGTGGTGTGTGTGCGCTACTAATATTACTCCATTATTATTATAATCCATACCCCAGATAATTGTATTTATTCCTGCATGATAATCGTTCGACCATTTATTAATTTCATACCACGATTGACCATTATTATCGCTACGTAAGAAAATATTATAATAATAATCAAATGGCATTGAAGTGGTTAATGCTGCGATAAGAGAAGTTTCATTTATTCTGATTATTTCCCGCGTTGCGTACGGTGCATCGGTTGAGTCGGGCAACAAATTTGAATGCAATACCGGGTTGTGAATATAGTTGTAATCATCAGCTTTAGCTTTCATTTTAAGGAACAATATTTGTACAGCAATACCAAATATACATAAATAAATGAGTTTCATATCAAGTCCTTTAATTAAGGAGCTACATAAAAGTCGCCCCTTATTGTTATTTAAAAATTATTTATTCAAATTGATGCTACCTTCTGAATTAATATTTCCGTTGTGTGTTATTATGTATCCATATCGTCCATTTGCTAATCCTTCTAAATCAATGGCAAATTCAATTTGCTCTGAATTTTTTTGAAATTGAAACTTTCTTACTAATTTGCCTTGTGAATTTATAATTTGGATATCGAATATTCCCGTTTCACTATTGGTAAATGAAATGGTTGGAGAACCTTCAGATGGATTAGGAAAAACATGACTGCGCCCCATATCAATAGAGTTATCTTCGATACCTTTCTTTTCTAACCAACCTTGCATTTTACAAGCCAATCTACAATCAGGGTCATTAGTAAAAGAACAATCAGTATAAGGAACATGAACGGTTTGAATTATAGTTGGTGGCCAAATTCCTCCTTCAGAAATAAGTAAATATTCGTATTTGCAACAATCCTCCGCACAAGGCTCCCAAATATATTCAGGGGGCATAGATGGGTGTATCAAATGCCATTCTCCTTTCCAACAAGTACCCATACTAAAAGTTACAAGCTCATTAATCCCAGGATGGCCATGTGTTGAAATCATTTGTCTTACAAAACTAGAAACTGCTAAATCAATAAGCCCATCAACCATATAACAACCTACACAGTCGGTTAATGTTATTTTTTTAATTGCGTATTGAATTTGTGTTGTGCCATCTGAGCATATTTCTTGCCGATATCTATAATAAACGCGGATTTCACAACCTATACAATCTTCATGCCCTATTAATGTATAACCTGAAACATAATACATGGCCAAACCAGGTTCTGCAGGTATCCATTGACCTTGATCACATTCCCATGCACAATTTGTTTGCGAATTTGAGTTTTTTGGCACAAAAAACAAAATCGAAGCAAAAGCTAACATTGTTACTATTAGCATATAATTATTTTTCTTTTTCATAGATTAATTTCCATAATTATTAATAAAATTTTTTAAAAACCAATAAATATAAAATTTCCCGCGGTGGGTATAAGTCACCCCCAAAAGCTCCCCGTGCTTCAGGTGCTTAGCTGACAATCATATCCGACCTCGCTTGTTTATGAGCGAATACGATTTATAGTATGTCAATGAACTTTGCGAGAGTTTGGTTATTAAACTGAGACTATGATTCTTGTGTGTTTCAAGTGTATTTGAATGTGGAAAAGTTCTGTGCAATAGGATACAATAAGATTTTAGCATCTCGTCGCTCCTCTGTAGCTCTGTAGCTCTGTAGCTCTGTAGCTCTGTAGCTCTGTAGCTCTGTAGCTCTGTAGCTCTGTAGCTCTGTAGAAATCCCTATTTTACAAATTTTCAACATCAAATTTCCATTTTGAATGATTGTACATTGCTAATATATAAAAAATTTCTTATTTCCAAATATAAATTGAAAATATTTTACTTTTTTTCTATTTTGTCCTAAAATTCTTGTTCTTTCTCTCTCTATCTTGCTTAGAGCCTTCTCATCTCTTAAAACTGCGCCTGATTTCGCGTTCTGTTTCGCGTTTTTTGGTGGTTTCGCGTTTGTCATATTTGCGTTTTGCCCGCACTAATGCAAGCTCCACTTTGACAAGATGCCCGGAAAAGTAAATCGAAAGCGGCACAAGAGTCATGCTTTTCTCGTTGACGGCATTACGCAATTTATTCAATTCTCGCTCATGAACAAGCAACTTACGGTCACGCTTGGGTATGTGATTTTGGCGATTGCCGTGGTCATATTCGTTGATGTGCATGTTGTAAATAATCAATTCGTTTACTTCGATAGCTGCGTACGAATCCTGCAAACTGCATCGTCCGGTACGCAATGATTTCACTTCCGTGCCGGTCAATACGATTCCACATTCGAGCGTACTGACCACTTCGTACTCGAACCTTGCTTTACGATTGGACGTGATGAGCCTTTGCTTACGCTCTCTAACTGCTTCTATATTTGCCATTTTACATAAACCTACTGATAAATTCGATTACTACGGGGTCTTCCGATTTTTGTAATTCTTCTGCCGTACCTGAAAATCTTACTTTTCCATCGTGGAGCATTGCCACCGATTTCGCAATTTTGAACACCGAAAACATATCGTGAGTGATGACAACTGAAGTCACATTCAATTTGTTGGTCAAATCTGCTATCAGCAAGTCAATCTGCTCGGAAGTCACGGGGTCAAGCCCGGTGGTCGGCTCGTCGTAGAAAATATATTTGGGATTGCCAACAAGTGCACGAGCCACACCGACGCGCTTTTTCATACCACCCGATAAATCGGACGGCTTGATATTTTTCAATATATTCCACTCTCGCGAAAATTCATAATCGCCGATACTGTTTATTTCGGGCAATAGCTGCACTGCCGATAGCACTCGCTTAGCCTCATTTTCGAGGGTTTCGATATCGCGCTCGCCATGTTCGTAAAGCCCCAGAATCACATTTTCGAAAACAGTCAGCGAGTCAAATAATGCCGCTCCTTGGAATACGAATCCCATTGTGCGGCGAAGAATGAAAAGCTGCCATTTTGTGAGCTGGTCCATACGCTCGCCATCCACCTTGACGTAGCCTTCGTCCGACGAGAGCAAACCGACGATATGCTTGAGCAATACGCTTTTGCCTGAGCCTGATTTGCCGATAATGCAAATAGAATCGCCCTCGGGAATAGTCAAATTGACTCCCTGAAGGACAACTTTTGGTCCGAAGCTTTTCGATATGTTATGAATTTCAATCATAAAGAATATTGAGTGTCGAGAGCAAAAAATATTTTAATCGGTGATATAATGCGTGCCTTTGCTAACTCTGGTTTCCAAAGTGGCTGATGTTACGGCAATTGCAGTTTGGACACCATTACGCAATTCGATGATTTTTTTGGTCATTCTCGCTTTTTGGTAAAATTGCTCAATTTCGGTTTGCAAATGTCGCAATATTGTTGTGGCACGGAGCAATCTTTGCCTTGTGCGAACCAATCCGACATAATTCCACATAGTATTTTTAATCGTCAGCCAATCTTGCGAAATCAAAGCAGGGTCAATGAATTCAGTTTCTTCCTTCCAATCGTAAATATCGGGGAAATAATCATTATCCTCGCTATTCAGAGCCGCTTGCGAACCCGCAATATGCCCCCAAACGACGCATTCGAGCAATGACGTAGAAGCAAGCCTGTTAGCGCCATGAACGCCGGTGCAAGACACTTCGCCCACTGCATAAAGCCTTTGGAGAGAGGTTTTGCCTTTGAGGCTAACTCCAACACCACCACAAAGGTAGTGTGCTGCCGGAACGACAGGAATAGGCTCGCTTGTCATATCCACACCGCCTGTGAGGCAATGCTTGTAAATTGACGGAAATCTGTCCTTCACCCAAGTCGAATCTTTGGAGCTAATATCCAAGTAAACGCATGGATGATGCGTTTCGAGCATAGTTTGATGAATGGCACGGGCAACGATATCACGCGGCGCCAATGAGCCCGATTCGTGAAAATCTTTCATGAATTCTTTGCCGGATTTGTCAATCAATATGCCACCTTCACCACGAACAGCTTCGGAGATTAGGAATCTATCTCGTTGATTGTAAAATGTCGTCGGGTGGAACTGAATAAATTGCAAATTAAAGCACCGAGCACCTGCTCGCCATGCCACTCCAATGCCATCGCCGGTTGTTTCTGCCGGATTTGTTGAATGGAGATAAATTTGACCAACACCGCCGAGAGCAAGAATAGTCTCATTGGCATATATCGGATATAGTTTTGAAGAAGTGTTATCAATAACGTAAGCCCCAAAACAAGCAGGCTTTTTGTAAATATCCAATGTATTTGTCGAATGATGCGACAAAGTCAGCAAATCAACAACTGTCTGATTTGTCAGTATTTTAATATGCGGATTTTTTTTAACTTCGCGAATGACAGCTTCGTGAATCGATTGTCCGGTACTATCTTTTGAATGAATAATACGTGGCTCCGAATGCGCTCCTTCGGCAGTTAGATGGACTTTGCCTTCTTTATCGCGGTCGAAATCTACATTCAAGCGGTCGAATAGATATTTTTCGATTAATTTTGGACCCAACTCGCATAATTGATTGACTGCAGTTTCCCAACAATGCCCGTCGCCCGCAGCCATGATGTCGGCTTTTAGCTTTTTGGGAGTGTCGCGAACACCTTTGTAGATAATTCCACCTTGAGCCCAAGGCGTATTTCCGCTCAACAAATCGTCTTCTTTGGTCACAATTGTCACTTCGCGACCGTAATCAGCCGCTGCCAAAGCCGCAATACATCCCGCTAATCCCGAACCGAGCACTAAGATTTCAGTTTTTTTCATCGCACACCTGCTTCAGTTTTGTTATTTGCATTAATAATCGAATCAATCATCATAATCATTGTTGTGATGCTCTCGCCCTTACCGGATTTGAGCATTTCGTCAGTATCGCACAGCACTTTTAGTGCATTTGTAATTTCATTCAGCGAGTATTTTTCTGCGGCAACGGAATAATCGCCCAATTGCCCGGGATATACGCCTAATGCGCTTGCCAAACTGTACTCGTTCATGCCCTTTGTTTTTAGTTCGCTATATTTGAACATTATCACAAAGAATCTTGTCAAGATGCTCAAAATCAGCATTTCTTGACGGTCATCGGCGAGCAATCTGGTCAATATTTCGATTGATTTCCCAATATTTTTTCTGCCAATTTGATTTTGCAATTCAAACACATTATAGTCATGATTGTAACCCGTTACAAATAAGACGTCTTCGAGTGAGATATTACTTTTATCGTTGGCATAAATCATTAATTTCTCAATTTCCGAATTAATATCGCGTAAATTACGTTTAGCACGAGCTGCAATCAATTCAGCGCCCTTCTCGTTAATAATTTTTCCGCGAAATTTCACTCTTTCGATAATCCATCTCGGATATGCACTTTCGTAAATTCGCGGAAATTCAATCCAAGCCGCTTCGTTAATAAATCTTTTAAATGGGAATTTGACGGAAGCTAATTTCTTTTGCCCGGCAGCTGAAAGCACACCATTTTTTGAGCCTTTGGAAATTCCGCTTGCCGAATCAATTTTGGCTTCCATTATTAGATAAGTCGTAGGTGGCGGATTGTCAATTAATTTATTTATTGGGGAATTTTCTTCGATTTTTTTTGATGCTCTGCCGGAAAATAATTTTTCGAAATTTTTGACAACAATAACTCGGTAATCGCTCATCATAGGGTAAGCTCTGGCGATTTCAATAATTTTCATCAATTCGGTATTTGAAGCATCTAAAATATCAGTATTAAATTTCTTATTTTCGTCATCAACTAATATATTAAGTAATTTATTGCGGAATTCCTCAATCAGCATTTCTTCATCGCCAAAAACAAGAATAATATTTGGAATATTGGCAATTGAATTAATTTTAGCAGCATCAATCATCATTTCTAACTTTTGATTTTAAATTAACTAAAACATTATAAATCTTTTCGAGAATGATTTCGAAAGTGACGGGTTTGACAATGAATGATGCAATTTTTTGATGCGACAGTCTGACAATCAATGATTCAAAGCCCAGCGCTGTGCAAATAATGACGGGCAAATCTGAAGTCGAATCATTAGTTCGGATATAATGAAGTGCAGTCATGCCGTCCATGACAGGCATCTGCAAATCCAAAATCATCAAATCCGGTACGCTCTTCTCCATAATTTCGAAGGCATCTTTAGGATTTGAGGCATGGACTACTTCCGCTTTCAAGAACTTGCTTATTACTTTTTCGAGGAATTTCCTAAAAGTCTCATCATCATCAACGATAAGCACAGTTAACCCCGAAAAATCAATTTCGTGCATTTGTTCATCAGTCAAATTTCCAATTCTCATGGTATTTCTACTTTATCTATTTCATTACTAACATTCTATGTGGCAATTCCCCTGAATCAAAAAATTTGCTAAGCGCTCTGATTGATTCCTTCGTTGTACTTTCACCCTTGGCAGCAATCAGCATGCCAAAAGAAGTGAAATAATCTTCGGCAAAAACCATGCCCGGCTCGATTGCGTTAATAGGCAATCTCATGATAGACCTAAGCCCCATTTCACGACGTTCTGCTTCGATTATTCCGGTAAAAATTGAAACAATTTTCTTATCATACAATACTCCGGCTTTACGGTTTAGGTAATTCATCGCGGAGTTATATCTTTCTCGAGTAGAAGTCAAAAATGCCGAAGTGCTACTGTATTGGACTGAACCTTGAAAATTCTCCCCTTTGGCTCTTTGCCGTAAATGAAGTTGGTTGTGATAATAACTAACCACTCCAATTATTTTGGCGCCAATGTGAATTGAATCACGTGTCAGAAATCTTGGGAACCCGCTTCCATCTATCTTTTCGTGATGCTGAAGTATAATCTGGGCAATCTCACTAAAATTCGGGTGAAGTTTCAAAATATTATAACCGAGTTCCGGATGTTGTCTGTATTGGTTTAATTCCTTGTCGCTCATTTCGTTTTGATATTTGAACAACAAAGTGTCCGGCATTCCAACTTTGCCAATGTCATGTAGTTGTGCCGCAATCTTAATAGTCGTTACATCGGCTTCATTCATCCCCAATTCCGTAGCTACAAGAGCAGACCTATCGGCGACAAATCGAGAGTGGCTGCCGTCGTAGTATCTTTCTGTCGTTTCGACAATTTTGGACAATATCTGGGTAGCGTGAAACAAGCTTTCCGCCAATGAATCCGCAAAATTATCTACAATTGCCTCGAGTTCTTGTATCTTACTGTCTTTATTATCTTGCATTATTAGCTCTTAGAATCAAATTCTATGACGAATATATAAAAATTCAAGTAATGAAATATCCAAATTTAAAAGTACGTATTTTACAGCAAAATTCTAAATTATTCTGAATCGAGAAGTACAATTATTAGTAATGAATTTCAAATCAATGATTTGTATTTGGGCTATTTCCGTCCGATTTTTGTGCTTTTAATGATAGATTACAAAAGAATATTCGACCCGAAGCTGAGTCCGGCATGGTTGGCATACAATCTTGAACCTAATTTCGCTTTGCCAAAGCATATTCAATTCTTGGATGCAGAATTAACGAAGATGATTGCCGCGGGAAATGGCAAAATGATTGTGAATATGCCTCCGAGACATGGCAAATCGGAATTAATCTCCAAATATTTGCCCTTTTGGTTTTTGGTAAATCATCCCGACAAAACGGTTATTCTCACTACCTATGAATCTCAATTTGCCACAAGCTGGGGCAGAAAAGTGAGGGATTTGGTTGAGAATTTTGGCGAAAGATTCGGCATATCAACCGATAAATCATCGTTTGCAGCAAATATTTTCAGATTGAAAGACACTCACGGAGGAATGATTTGCGTTGGTGCCGGTGGTGCTCTCACCGGACGCGGCGCCGATTTGCTAATTATTGACGACCCGATTAAAAATGATGCGGAAGCCAACAGCAAACACCAACGAGATTTGCTATGGGATTGGTTTCGTTCTACGGTTTTCACAAGGATTGAACCCGGCGGGTGCATCATACTTGTGATGACACGATGGCACGAGGACGATTTGACAGGACGATTGCTGATGAATAATCCTGATGAATGGAAATTGATTTCACTTCCGGCAATTGCTCAAGAAAAGGATTCTATCGGTAGGGAAATTAGCGATGCACTTTGGGAAGAGCGATTCTCGAAAGAGCAATTGCTGAAAATCAAAGAATCAATTGGAGCTTATTGGTTTTCGTCGCTTTATATGCAAAACCCAACTCCGATGGGCGATGGAATATTCAAACGCACAAAATTCAATTACTTCACCGATGACGCTAATTTCTTCATCAAAAACAACACATTAGAAAGGGTCATCAAGACGAGTTGCACGAAATATGCAACAATAGATTTAGCAATAAGTACTAACGAGCGTTCGGATTTTACGGCTGTAATCATATTTGCTGTTTCGCCCGAGCGAGACATTTTTATTGTGGACGTTATTGCAGAGCGAATCGCACCCAACAAGCATATTGATTTAATCAAAAATATTTACCAATCCCACAATCTGACATTGATTGGGATTGAATCTGTGCAATATCAAACGGCATTGATTCAAAATGCAAGAGAAATGGGTTTGCCCGTAAAGGAATTGAGACCTGACAGGGACAAATTCAGCCGCGCTATACCGATGTCGGCACTTGTCGAATCGGGCAAAGTATTCTTCAAAGCAAATGCGGCATGGTTGAGCGATTTCGAGCATGAATTGACCGCATTCCCTAACTCAAATCACGACGACATGACAGATGCCTTTGCTTATATTTGGCAAATGCTCAGTTATAGCTCAGGGCTTATGCCGATAAGTTTGAGCCGGAAACGATAAAAACAGGACTATCTGAATTCGAGCTCGACACCTATAACAAATGTTCGCGGGCGTCCGAAATACACTCTTGCTCTATCTGCGGGGTCGCCACCGGAATTGATTCTGGCGTCATCTGCATCGGCAATGTATTTTGTGTCCAGCATGTTCAGCACGTTTGCCATCAAAGTGACACCAACAATAGCTCGCATTGGAATCGTGAATCGCGTAAACAAGTTAAATATGCCATAAGAAGGAAGCTCCCAAGGTTGAATGCCCTTTTGTGCAGCAGTTCTGAATTCGGGGTCGAAATCAGCAAAATAGTTTGAAAAGTGGCGATAGCTCAAACTAATCGAACTCCGACGAATTGGATAATAAGTCGCTGAAAAAGAAAACGAAGTTTGTGCAGCGTCACCAACTTTAATCCCGTCCAAATATGCTTCAACGGGAAATATAGTATTTGGTGATTGCTCAGGAGAATATTCCCCAATAATATCGCTTGTCCAAGTCCAATTCCCAATCGAAACCATGCCACGCAATCTCAAATCTCTAATCGGTCTCCATTCCATATCAAATTCGGCTCCCATATGCAAAGCATCAAGTCCCGGAAGAGTGAAATTGAATTCATTATCGTTTTCGTCAAATCGTCTATACCGTAAAGTCTGATTATTCCAAATTGTATAGTAGAGATTCAAATTCGTTTTTAATTCTCGTGTCCAAGTACCGACACCTAATTCAAATCCCATCACTTCTTCATTTCCGACAGAATTATAAACAGTATTGTCGAGCCTGAAAATATTATTTAAATGTGGAGGTAAACTGTAATAGCCAACATTGCCGTAAACATTGAAAATCTTGCTCAGATTGTAATTTGCACCTGTTTTCACTGTAAATCCCAAAAAGTTCTGCCAATCACTTTCGTTAGAGCCGGGCATATCCGGGCGGCGGAAATAATCTAATCTTTTTTGGCTATTCAGCGAAGTTGTTACGTTAGCATATGTAGTCAGATTTCGTTTTTTATATTCATATTGCAAAAATGTGCCGGCTTGGCGAATGATTCCATCGTTGTGATAGCCAATCTTATCGCCCAGACCTTTGACAGCAGCTTGAGGATTGGCTCTGTAATCAACTGTCGAATCAGCCATATCAATGTAATAATCACCGCCTAATAAATTCCTAATTTCGCGCCAGTGATAGCCTTCGTAGTATCTGAAGTCAATGCCTCCCTGGAATTTGCTGTTTTCCGAGATTGTAAAATCTGCAGTCCCGAGGTAACCTATCCAAAAGTGTTCGTTTACGCTATTTGTCAGAATGTAATTTGATTTCTTGCGTGTTGGGTCGTAATTCGGGTCAATACGGCTATTGCCGGAATTAAATTCATAAACTCCCTGCAAATCCGTTTGGCGATTTGAATCAAGCGGGAAACTCGTACCTCCGACTCTTTGATTGCCGACACCACCACCGGAGCCTAATGAAACATAGAACACATTTGTTAAGCTGAAAGATTCATTCGGTGTCCAAAGCCAATTGAGATTCATCTGCGGTTTATGATAATAGTTTTGACGTGTCATTAGCATATCTTCGAATCTTGCATCATGAATTTCGCCGTTATAATATTCTTTGCCCGGATTTGCAATCCTTCCCCAATTTTCATTATAAGTGATTCCGCGTTCATTTTCGATGATTACAAACTCTTCATTCATGCCGTTTTTCAGTGCGAAATCTTTGTCGAACACTGCCATTCCTTGCTTGAAGGAACGTTGCCCGTGTTGTTGGGGTGTTCCGACTAAATAGAAGTCCAATTTATGATTTTTGTTCACATCGTAACTCAAAGCAAGATAATATGACCAATCATCAATCCAGGTTTTGTCTATAACTCCGTTTCCGGTAGTACGCGAGCCCATAAAGGTAACTGCGAAATCATTCATTTTACCGGAATTTGCAACAATCGTAGATTTAAGAAATTCTGAGCTACCGTATTCTTGCTTCAATTTGACACCGCGTCTGTTGTCAGCGGCATCTGAAATGATATTGACAGTACCGCCAACAGAGGGATTAGCTATACGGCTTGCACCAAGTCCGCGTTGGACCTGAATAGAAGCACTCGCATCACGGAGTGCGTTCCAATTGCTCCAATATACCCAACCGTTTTCCATATCATTTACGGGCACCCCATTCACCATAACAGCCACGTTGTTTTGCTTGAATCCGCGCAAATTCATACGTGAATCGCCGAAACCGCCGCCACCTTCCGATGAATAAAGACTTGGTGTTTCGCTCAAAATTAGCGGTATTTCCATTGTTCCCGGATTTAGCTCCAAATCTTGCTTAGAAACATTCGAGAATGCAACAGGAGTTTCGCGGAATTCAGCTCTGGACGCTATTACCTGTACAGTTTCGCTCATGATTTCAGCGGGTTCGAGTCTCACATTAACTAAAGCCATAGATTGAGCTTTTACAACCACTTCAATTATCGTCTCTTTATAGCCGATTGACCTGAAAAGAATTTGGTGATTGCCTTGAGGAATTCCCTCTAAAGTGTATTCGCCCAAAGTATTGGTTCGAGTGCCCATTGTAGTGCCTTGCACCATAACGGAAGCGCCGATAATCGGGCTATCGTCTTCGGCAGACCTGAGTACACCTTTCACTCCGCCTGTTTGGCTCAACAGTTCGGCACATGAAATCATAAGAATTATTGCAATTAGTATCAACGTTTTATTCATTCAAACCTCAATTCGCAAATTTAAATTATTTTCAACTCGAAAATAAGCAAAATTGCAATAAAAAGAGTTAAGGATAAATGAATTACAAGACAAGTAATATCAATATTTAGTATCTATTTTCGTGACAATAGTTTTTAACGTAGTGAATTCGATGCTTAGAAAGTTTTTGATTGCCATAATTATATTGATGTTTTTTTCAACTTATGATTCGATGAGTCAAAAGCGCTCATACCCTAAGCACCAATTCGGCATCGCGCTCTCAACAATTTCCGGGATTGGCTTGAATTACCAAGTCGAAACTTCCCCACACAATGCTTGGGCATTCACATTCTTTACTTATTATCAATCAGACGCTCCGCCTGATGACTTGGATTTTTACGCAAGTTTGGGAATTCAATATCAGTTTAACTTGCACAAAACCGAAAACACCAGATACTACGTGGCACCGACTGTATCTTTTTGGTATATTGAAGATAGGACTTTCAAATTCATTCGCGAAAATGACCTTATTACAAAAGTTATCAATAAGGATATGAACCGAATTTATAATTTTGGACTGATCGGTGGATTAGAGCACAAAGTTATGGATAGACTTGTTTTGAATATTGAACTTGGATTGCATTATCAGACCTCAGAAGTGTCAGATGATACTAAGTTCATAGACCGAAATCCAAGCGGAACAAGCTATATTGGAATCGGTGGTGGATTCGGGATTCGGTACGCTTTTTAATTAGCTCTTCGGTTCGTATTTGATAGGGTCGCGATAACCGGCTCCGGCAAATCCTTTCAGACGTAAAGCACAAGATTCGCATACACCACAAGCCAAATCAGAATTTTTGTAGCAACTCCAAGTTTTCTCGAAAGGTACGCCCAATTCAGTGCCACGTTTGATAATTTCGGATTTTGTCATGTCAATAATCGGGGTGAGCACGCGGATTTCAGTTTCGGGTTTGGTGCCCAATTTTATTGCCAAATTTATCGCATCGAAGAAAGTCGAACGGCAATCGGGATAGCCACTGGAATCTTGCTCCATTGCACCAATTATAATCGCTCGGGCGCCGATTACTTCTGCCCAACTAACGGCAATTGCTATAATATTCCCATTGCGGAACGGCACATATGTATTGGGAATATGGTCTTTATCAAATTTGGCTTTTTCGATTTCGATTGATGTATCTGTCAAGCTCGAGCCGCCAATTTGCGACAAGTACGAAACATCTACAATCAAGCGTTTGTTAATTTCATAATGGTCAGCGACTTCGTGAAAAGCTTTGAGTTCTCGCTTTTGAGTTCGCTGCCCGTAATTCAAATGAAGAACAGCAGGTTGATAACCTTCGTAAACAGTTAAAGCCGCACAAACTGCGGAATCCATTCCTCCGCTCAAAAGCACAACAGCAGTATTATTATCATTATATCCCATAATGTAAAAATAAACATATTTTTGGATTTTTAAAGAAAAATTTATGTCAAAATTAAATTAAAAAAATTCTCCGAGCAATCAATTTGCAAATTAAAACTTTTATCATTAACTTTGTCAAATGAAATTATGAAAAAATTAATATACAAATATTGAAATAAAATTCAACTATATAGGGGCTAATTTTGACAACAGTAATAAACATTATATAATATGCCCCAAAAGCTTTTAGAATTAAGCTTGCCGTTGAGTAATCCGGTTTTGATATTTGCGTTGATATTGTTCATCATACTCTTCGCGCCCATACTTTTCAACAAGCTGAAAATTCCACACCTAATCGGTCTTATTATCGCCGGTGCTCTTATTGGTCCTAACGGACTAAATCTAATGCTGCGTGATAGTAGTATAACTTTGTTTGGGACGGTAGGATTACTTTATATCATGTTTCTTGCTTGTTTGGAAATTGACTTGGGCGATTTCAAGCGAAACAGTAACAAAAGTATAATATTCGGTCTCTATACTTTTTTGATACCAATGGTTTTGGGTACTGTGACAGGTTTTTATATTTTAAATTTTTCTTTACCTACATCTGTCCTCTTAGCGAGTATGTTCGCCTCGCACACTATATTGACTTATCCCATTCTTGGGCAATTTGGAGTTATTAAAAATCGGGCTGTTACAATCACAATTGGCGGAACGATAATTACAGACACCTTAGCCCTATTGGTGCTTGCCGTAATTGTTAATATGACTACCGGTACTTTAGATGAGAACTTTTGGATTCAACTCGCAGTGTCCATTTCGATTTTTGCTTTGATTGTAATGATTGGATTTCCAATACTTGGAAGATGGTTTTTCAAGAACTATACTGATAATATATCCCAATACATTTTTGTGCTTGGTTTAGTGTTTTTAGCAGCGTTCTTAGCTGAAGTAGCAGGAGTTGAAGCAATAATTGGTGCGTTTTTAGCCGGATTGGCACTTAATCGTTTGATTCCTCAAACCTCAGCATTGATGAATAGGATTGAATTCGCCGGCAATGCTCTCTTTATCCCCTTCTTTTTAATCGGAGTTGGGATGTTGGTGGATTTCAGAGCCTTTATCAAAGATTTTGATACGATTTTTGTTGCTGTAACTATGACGGTAATTGCTACAACAGGCAAGTTTTTAGCTGCATGGCTTGCACAAAAATCATTCAAATATAGTCTTGATGAACGACGATTGATTTTTGGACTAAGTAATTCTAAAGCTTCAGCAGTTCTTGCGGCAGTATTGGTTGGTTATAATATAATTTTAGGCTACGATACTTCCGGAGCGCCAATCAGACTTTTGAATGATAGCGTACTTAATGGCACGATTTTGATGATATTAGTAACTTCGACTATTGCTTCGCTATATACTCAAAAGGGTGCACAGAATTTAGCATTACAAGAATTGACAGAAAGCGACACAAAATTGAATAGTTTAGATGAAAGCATTTTGATTCCTATGAATAATATTGAAAATGCAAACGAGTTAATCAATCTTAGCGTAACAATAAAATCAAAGAAAAGTTTAACACCATTGTATGGCTTGAATGTGATTGCAAATTCTTTATCTGATGAGTTTGCGGAGAGGAGAGCTAAGAAAATTTTAGAAAAAGCAGCTATATGTGCTTCTTCGACTGATAGCGTCTTCAAGCAGATTCTGAGATATGACCTCGATATCGTAAACGGAATCACAAACGTCGTTAAAGAAAAGAAAATCACCGATTTGATTATAGGATTACACAAACAAACGGGATTGACACATTCTTTTTTAGGAGAACTAACCGAAGAAATACTAAAATCTTGCAATACTACAACTTTAATTTATAATGCCGTTCAACCACTGAACACTATTAAACGCCATCTGATTGTAATTCCCAGAAATGCCGAAAAGGAAATTGGTTTTCCATTTTGGCTAATCAAAATTTGGAACATCGCTCGGAATACAGGCTCCAAATTAGTATTCTATGCTCATGATGTCACCTTAAATTACATTCGCAATATCAATAAGCTGCATCCAATATCTTCAGAATTCATTACGATGAATGATTGGAGGAATTTCCCTATCATTACAGGAGACTTAAAGTTTGATGATAATCTGATTATCGTATTCAGCCGTAAAAACGGAATTTCGTACAATAGCCAAATGAACAAAATACCTGAATACCTCAACGAGCTATCAAGCAAGAATAGTTTCATAGTCATTTATCCGAAGCAATCTGTTTTTATAGATTCGACGGAAGATACTTTCATTTCAACTTCAGTTTCAGTTCCCCTGAAAGATTATGATGAAATCAGCACAACAATAACTAAGCTTTTCCGCAAAAAGTAAAAGCTTAGTTAAATGCACAAACTGACTTTGCTCAATTTTACGGGTATGTCAGAGTTCCAGTTTTAATCAAATAAATCTGATAGCCTTGCCCCGCGAGCATATTCCCGATGTCGTTGATACCGAAAGCCGGGTAATATATCTGCCCGAGATTATTCTTGGCAATGACAAGAGCTTCGTCATCGGTCAAAGTAACCATAGCATCTTCGATATTCATCTGTCCGGAACGTAAGTAGGGCACAATACTCCACCCGATGCCTAAATCAATTGGCGTATCTTGAGGGGAAATAACTGCCCCCAAAATCTCAAGTGTTATAGATTGGCTTGTATATACTTGGTACCCTTCGTAAATGCTCCAATTGCCAATATCATTGATGCCAAATTCCGGATAATAGATTTGACCGATATTATTTTTGACTATTACAATATCGTCCACAATTTGCGAAAATATCATCTCAATTGATGCATTAATCGGAGTGAGGTAGGTGGAAATTATGTTCCAGCCTGCTATTAGATTCACAGAATGCAAATTTATGGTTGAGAGTGTCTCTTTCCAGAAGCCCGAAAATAGCTTGATGTCTTCATTTTCAGCATATCCGGCAGTTGATTGCCCAACAGTGCTTTTGAAAACATGTTCAGAATTTGATGCCGTTTGGGCACTTGAGCCGAAAACATGCTTTTTGATTATATAATCTTGGCTTTGTAGTATCGATACAGATGCAAATAATACAAATATTAAAAATAGATTTTTCATTTTAATCTCCTAAATTAGATAATTTGTTCAAATCAAAAAGTAATTTACCTCTATCAGCAGGACTTTTATCACGAACTGCTTGGAAAGGTCTGTATTGTAGGACGGAATCGTTACGTTTGGCAGTAATCATCCAACTCACTTCCATGTTTGCTTTATCTGTTCTGATTTCAAATTGATTATTTTGAATTTTTTTCGAGATTATTGCTTGAGCAAAATCACCAATTACAGTCAATTGGTATCGGAAATCAATATTGATTTTTTCGACGTAATCCGGCAAAGTGACAATTGCTACACCATTCGCATCTGTAATAACATTTCCGGAATATTGGTTCAACACTTCGTCTGATTCGATAGAAGCATGAAACAGATACTTATTATACGGGTCGTCGGGATGGTCAATTCGGAAATTCTTGTTGCCGGTAACGTTTAAATCGCCTATAACAGTAAGATTACCCCCGACAGAGCAATTTCCGCTAAGTGATGCACTGCTATTCACTGTTAATGCGCCTGATGTTGACAAAGTTCCTGTAATAGTAGTGTTTTTCAATTGTGTATTTCCGTTTGCAACTTGGAAACCGCCCCAGAATTGTGCTAAGCCCAATTGCACAGTACTGCCATCCTGCCCCATCAAATTTGTGCAAGTACCCGTAGTATTAAATATCCAAAGTGCACTATTGTCAAACTCAAACTTTTTATCACCATCACTATTAAGAATCGTCACCTTATCTCCTATGGTAACAGGTCCGCCGAATGAAGCAGAACCGTCATAGTTAACTGTTGCTACTATCGCATCAGTATTAGAAACTACAATTCCCGTTGAACCAAATTTCAGACTACCAAGGTCATTTAATATATTAAGGCTCGTGCCATTAGTATCACTTGATACACTTAGGACATCGTCTCCGTCCGAACCATTTATTAATAAAGGTGTAGAACCGGGATGAATTTGAATTGTCCCACCATCTGTTAGAGGCACTTCAATTCCTGCTTTAAAAGTACCTATACCGGATTGTTCAGTGGCACCATTTTGCGATACAGTTAAGACATCGTTTCCGCCCAAACCAGATAGTTGTAAAGGTGTACTTCCGATATTAAATTGCATTTTCCCTCCATCTGTGAGAGGGACATCAATTCCTCCGGCAAAAGTTTCCTTACCTCTATGAAAAGAAGTGCCGTCGAAATTCCAAGAACCGACTATTTCATCATCAGCATTCCATAATGTTAAACCGTCTTCTCCCATCCATATTTTCCCCTCATCACTTTTGACACCCACGTATGTCTTCTGCTCATCTTGCAAAATCCCGCCTTTGTAATTATCTTCAGCATCGTAAACAGAAACTCCAGATTCATGAATTTCTAATTTGCCTCCGTTTGAGAGAGGAACTTCAATCCCACCTTCAAAAGTTTCCTTACCACTATGAAATGAAGTTCCGTCCATTTTGAATTGTGTTATCACATTAGAATTATTATCCTTAATAGTCAACCCTTGTTCATCCATAGTGATGTAGCCATTAGAGCTAAGTACTCCGAAAGAGACTCCTTCTTCAGAATGTATAAGTCCACCTTTTAAGAATCCGTCAACATCATATACGTTAAATCCCCATTTATCAATATCAAATCTACCACCGCTCAAGAGAGGAACACTAATCCCACCTTCAAAAGTTTCGAGCCCTTTATGCAAAGAAGTGCCGTCCGGTGCGAATTCTGTAAGCACGTTCCCCTCAGCATCGTAAATTTTTATTCCTTGGTCACCGATTAGGATTTTTCCATCACCAGCTAATGGAACTTCAATCCCTCCTTCAAAAGTTTCGAGACCACTATGATATGAAGTGCCGTCAGGTGCAAAATCAGTTACCACGTTACCCTCTGCATCATAAATTGTTATACCTTCGTCATCAATTAGGATTTCGCCACCACCCACTAAAGGAATTTTAATCCCACCATGGAATGTCTCTTCGCCCATATGTTCAGATGTTCCGTCTGTATTCCATCTGCCTGTTATTTCTCCGTCGGGACCACGGAGAGTGATACCTTCACCAGCCGTAATTTCAACACTACGCTCGCTTTCCTCATGTTTGATAATTAGCGTTTCGTAGATTATTAGTTCACGGAACCACCATACTTCACCGGTTGGGAAAACTATAATCCATATATTGTAAATATTCGTAACCGGATTCCAGATAAATATACT
The DNA here is from genome assembly GCA_023957315.1 of Candidatus Kapaibacterium sp. NCBI lineage: Bacteria > Pseudomonadati > Bacteroidota > Eximiradiia > Eximiradiales > Kapaibacteriaceae (SeqCode) > Kapaibacterium (SeqCode) > Kapaibacterium sp. (SeqCode). The sequence goes on along the minus strand of JAMLHE010000013.1, from coordinate 40,263 downwards.
CGTACTATTATCAATGTTCTGTTCAATTTTCAGTTCGGGTAGTGCGGATATCCTAATGTCATTTTCGTTTGGCATATTGTCTTCGATGATAACATTTTTGCCTTCCACCAATTTGATATCGTCTTTCAATTGCTCATCTTTGCCTAAAGAACGTACTACAGCACCATCTTCGACATCTTTAGACATAATACTGTATGGCACTGAGGTCAATTTTATTCTATTGAGTGGATTGCCGCCATTGACCACTATTTCAAGCCATAATGCTTGGTTGAAATTCAAATTTATTGGATTGCCCGGATTATCTCCTAAAGCTAAATTGACCAATCCGTCCATTAAATTCAAATTATAAGTCTCTGTCCAAAGTGGTATTAAGTCGTTAACATTGTCATCGCTCGAAAAAATTCTGATAATTATTTCGTTTTGTCCTTGCAAGGCATCGCCTTGAGCGTCTGTGAGTACACCTTGCCAACTGATTTGGTTGGGGACTTGCGCCGATATATGTATTATACCGACAAAGATAACCAAAAGTACAATTTGTAGGAAATTCTTCATAATTAGCTCCTAAAAAAATGTTTTGAAAGTGATATGTAAACTTAAAAAAAAAAATACTACTGTGCAAATTAATTTTTCTTAATATTTTATACTTGCTTGTGAAATTAATATCGTTTAATATAGTCAGGGTTATTTATTAAGTGATTTTTATTCATTTTAAAATAGAATAAATTCACAATAAATATATTTATATCAAATTGGCTAATTATCAACATTTCAAATGCTTATAATTTTTCAAGAAATCAAAAATATTTTTTTTATTTACCAATATTTATATATTTTAGAATCATGTTTGATTTGACATTTTAATTTTTATTTCAGACGAAATATGATTTATAGGGTCTTAGGTAATCCAATTTCCTGACTTCAAACCGATAGATTAGTCTTTAATTACAAATTTTTCGAGGTATATGATGAAAATATTTCTAAGACTTTTGATTTTACTAACATATATTAGTGTAATCAATGCAAATTCACAAGAGTGCATAATTGTCCAGAACGGCGAAGATATGACAATCTATTACGATAGTTGCTTGGATGATGCTTTTAATGATGCTCTCGATGGCTCAACTATCTATATCTCCGGCGGAAACTTTTCCTTCTGTGATGGGGCTACAGTGGTTGACAAGAAGCTGACTATTTTTGGAGCCGGAGTTTATCCCGTCGCAACAACAGCAACAAATCGAACAAAAATCAACGGAAATTTGAAGCTTCGACCCGGTGCTGAAGGTACTATTCTCACGGGGCTAAAATTTAATGAGTTACAAGCTACTGTTGACGATATTACAATCTCGAGATGCAACTTTACGACTTTGGTGCCACAAGCACACATTAATAATTGGCTGATAGAGGAAAGTATTTTTGATGGGATAAATTCATCAGCATTCAAATCATCTTATTTCATTATTATGAAAAATTTTATCAATACTTTTCATAGTACGAACACGTATTCTCTTAGATATGTCAATTCCTCTCAAATCAACAACAATGCTTTTCTCGGCGACCCCTACATCAGATTCGATAGACTGTATGATAACATAATATCAAATAATATCTTTTCCGCTCATGTAGGATATTTTTACTATTTCTGTTCAGATAATTTTACATTTAATTGCATACTTACCAATTTTAATTCTTTAAGTTCATCCAACAATGTTGATTCCAACACACTTATAAATCAAAGTGCAGCAAACCATTTTGTGAGTTACGGCTCTGGCAATAACACACCTTTTTCTTTTAGTAACAATTATAATCTGAAAGACGAATCGGCAGGAAAAGAATATGGCACAGACGGGTATGACGTTGGTGTTTACGGCACTGACGACCCCTTCAAAGACAATGCCTTGCCTTTCAACCCACATATTCAGGAAGCTGTAGTTGCTAACAAATCTTTAAATGGTGGAATCAAAGTAAAACTGAAAATCGAAGCACAAAGCAAATAAATCAAAATTAGATAAATCATTCTTCAAATTGAAACGGAGAAATTATGAAAAGAATTCTATTATGCTTGTTGTTACTCATCATTGTTGCTAATACAAATGCAAATCATATTGATAAATGGTTATATTGGTTTGATGATGACTTTGATTCGGCGGTTGAAACGATTCTCGATGAGCCTGTCGAACTTCTTGTTATAGATACTATTATTGATGTCGAAGTTGCCAACCTGAACGTAGGTGTCCATAGATTGAATTTTATGTTTAGAGATACAGCTGACAATTGGAAAATTCTATCTCGAAATTTTTACTATTTACCTGATGATTACGGTCAATTGAGTAGTTACGAATATTGGTTAGATGGAGTGATTACCAACAAAATAAAAGTAAACATCACAGAAACTAACTTCTTTATATGGGATGGAAATATCGATGTGACAGGATTGCCTTTAGGACTGCATTTTGTGACTGTCCGGTTCAAAACAAATGCCAATATGTATAGCATTCCTCTGACAAGGATGTTCTACCGAACCCAAAGCTTGCCGGCAACCAATCAAATTGTCACTTACCAATATTGGTTCGGCAATGATTATACAAACGGAGACACTGTAAACATAGCAGGTGAGGAATTCTTTTTCCTCGACGACAAAATTGATTTTTCGAATCTAACTCATGGACTAAACTCTTTTACAGTTCGATTCAAGGATTCCGGTGAATTGTGGAGCATCCCCTTGACAAGATATTTTTATAATACCGGTACAGAGAATTTAGTTACAGACAATGAAATTGTATCATACCAATATTGGTTCGGCAATGATACGGCAAATGTTACAACGGCAAACTTTGCAGGTGTCGAGCTTTTCTTGCTGGACGAGACTTTTGAAGTTGACTCACTCCCACAAGGAATTAATGCCATAACAATTAGATTTAAAGATAAAGCCGGATACTGGAGCACACCACTGACAAGATATTTTTATAATATAGGGTCTCAAGCTATATCCGGGGGCAATACTATAAAAGCATATCGCTATTGGTTTAACAATGATAGTGCAAGTACGACATATGCCGAATTTAAAAGCCCAATGGTAGAAATTGATTTCGCCAATAACTTACAGATACCTGCAATCGAAGAGCAACAAAATCACATGTTTGGGATTCAATTTATGGACCAAAATGGAATTTGGAGTGTTCCAATTTCGCAAGAATTCTTCTTCGATGAATATGGCATAGCAGCGCCGTATTTGATAGCCCCTGCTGACAATCACAACGAATCGCTTACACAATTCAATCTTCAATGGGCTGACCAAGCCGCAATTGAAAAATATCAATTGCAAGTTTCGACAAAATCAGATTTCAGTTCGACGATTGTAGATATAGACGACATCGAAGAGTTGACAGATGATATTGTAGAATTTGAATTGTTAAATTTGAATTTTGGCTACAAATATTTTTGGCGGGTACGCTCCATCAAGGGTGCTGACATTAGCCTGTGGTCTGAGGAGTGGAACTTTATAACGGGACTTGCTAATCAGGACATATCTCTTTCAGCCGGATGGAATATAATATCCACATTTATCAATCCACAGGATGCCGACATTGCAAGCATGCTAATGCCAATTGAAGACGATGTTGTCATAGTTAAGAACAATCTGGGGCAGATTTATTATCCGGAATTCGGCATAAACGACATCGGTAACTGGAACATATTAGAAGGTTATCAAGTTTACATGACTAATGCTGCGACATTGAGTCTTGAAGGTTTTAAGATTGTGCCTGAAGATAACCCGATTGAATTGAATACAGGATGGAACATCATATCATACTTCAGAACGACCCCGCAAAACATCGAAACAGCAATGATGTCACTGACTGACGATGAAGCATTGATAATCGCAAAAAACAATTTAGGACAGATTTTCTATCCGGAGTTCGGCATAAACGATATTGAAAATATGCTTCCGGGGCAAGGCTATCAGATTTATTTAATCAAATCATCAACTTTATTTTATCAAGGAAATTAAACCATCAATTTATTAAGGAGTCTAAAATGAAAACCACAGTTTTTTTTATAGCACTTATTGTTGCTTTAACTGCATTAAGTTTGAACGCTCAAGAGTGTATCGTCGTCCAAGAAGGTGAAGATATTACGGTTTATTATACAACATGCTTAGACCAAGCCATAAACGAAGCCTCGCCTGATGCTGTAGTATATCTTTCTGGTGGAGTATTCTCATTTTGTAATTCAGCAACAGTAATTGATAAAAAGTTGCAATTCATCGGTGCAGGATATAATCCTATGGGAGTCGTAGCTACAGAGCCTACTTCAATTAGCAACACCATAAAAGTTGTCGCAGGTGGCGATGGCACAGCATTTATTGGAATGAAGTTTGCTATATTGAATGGTGCAGCAGATGATATCGTTGTTTGGCGTTGCTATTTCACAAAAATTGAATCAGATGCCAATATTGACGGATGGATGATTGATGAATGTATTTTTAATGAAATATCGGGCACGGCAACAAAGAAATTGACTAATTTTTCCATATCTAGGTGTATTAGCACTTTTGTAACAGGTAGCCAAACCTTTTATACATTCAGGCATCTCAACAACTCAATCATAAATAACTGCCTATTCTTGAATTCTGTTACAAGCAGATTGGATAATTCACACAACAATAATTTATCAAATAACCTATTTCATTTACAGAGTTATTTCTTTAACACTTCCAACAGCAACAGAACTTATAATAATCTATTAACGACATATACACAAATCAGTTCAACTGATAATGTTGATGCAAACTCACTGACGAATGAGAATATTCATAATCATCTTGAGATGCACGCTCAAAATAGTAATCATTCGTTTACAGCAGATTATCACCTTAAAGATGATTCAGCAGGCAAAGATTACGGTACAGATGATACAGATATTGGAATATATGGTACTATACTGCCTTTCAAAGATGATGCTGTGCCGTTCAACCCACATATCGAGCAGGCAATACTTGCAAATAAATCTGTAAACGGAGGTATTCAAGTTAAAATAAAAGTTAGGGCGCAAGAAAGATAGTTTGTTTATTCAAATTTTTTTACTATTTTTATTGTAAGTATAGATGAAAAAACAAAATTAGATTTTACAGATGTTCGTCTAAATCCGTAGAGGGTAGATAATATGACAACGAAAAAAGTCGAATCTGGAAATAAGCAAGAACTCATCAGCTCGTATTTAACGAGTTTGCAGAATGATGATGAAAGCTTAGCAAGTGTTGAACCAAAAACGCGACTTCAACATGAGCTTGAGATGGGGTTGAATGGCTTGCATCAATCGGAAATTGATTCCAAATCCAAATCATTTTCCGGGCTTAAGCTGCTGAAATATCCATTGGCGACGGTATTTATCTTATTATCGGGTTGGTTTTTGTTTACACAGCTAAATACCCAAAACGTTTCCAACCAAGAAATTTCGAATGCGTTAGATGCAAATACATCTGAAGCGGAGTTAATTAGCTACAAGTTAATTCTATCGAAAAGCGAACCGCAAAACATCAAAACTTTGACGACTATTCTCGATGTAATGTTCTTGCCAGATGATAATAATGCAATTAAGCAATCAGAATCACAAATCGGTTCGGGAGCATCTTTTACCAAAGCATATTCGATTATAAAGAAAGCCATCCGCTCAAATGATCTAAGAATTGAAGAAGGGCTTCCGGGCTATATAGTTACAAGTTGGTATTACCAAAATGAAGGGAACAATTCATTTGTCAAATCAAGACTTATAGCCAAATCCGACCCGGAAAATGAAAACAAAATAGTCTTTTATGTAGAAAAAACTGTAGTGGAAGTAGAAGATATAAAAGATAACAAAATTTTCGGCGAACAACTTTATTCGGATGTCTTAGGAAGAATCAAATCCGATTTCAATTCTGTTGGACTTTAATTTCTATTTAATTTTCAAATTCAGTTCAGTAGTAGGTGCTGCTTCTTTATTGATGTACAATTTATTAGTTTTCAGCAGATATTGGTAAGTTTGCAATTGCGACCTTGCGTATAGCTCCATCTCATCTGCCAATTGGTTTTCCTCATCACAACAGTTTTTCTTGTCATTTTGGCTGTATCTGAACAAGGTCCTAATATCCTTTTTCAAAATCAAAAGGTATTCGTGATTGATAACTCCAATCTTGTCATCATTATTCAGAATTGTAAATGGTCTCTCTTCCGAAAGTAAATCAATGCCTAAACTATTGTTAAGATATGGTAATTTGAGTAATCCCATCACCGTCGGGAACACATCAATTTGGCTGCCCAATTGAGTATAAGAATTGTGATTTGTGATATTTTTGGGCGAGTAAAATAAAAGTGGCGTGTGATGATAATCAAGAGATATATCATAATCAGCTCTGAGAGGGGCTCCGTGGTCTGCAACAAACACAAACAATGTGTTTTCAAACCATTCTTTCTCGGATGCGAGCTTAATAAATTGCCTGAGTGACCAATCTGCATACTCAACGCATTGCAACTTAATATCTTTACTTTTGGCATGAAAATACTCAGGAACATAGTATGGACCATGGTCACTCGAAGTCATGAATGTGGCGAAGAATGGTTTTCTTTCAGAATGCAGATTATCTAATTTGGATATTGAATATTTGAACATAACATCATCAGGAACACCTAAAGTAGATTTTACTTCATGTCCGGGAAAATCGTGCTCAGTAATAACATAATCAAAATCATTATGTCGCAAAAAACCCTCAACATTGTCAAATTGTCCATCGTGCGTTGTGAAATAAGCTGTTGAATAGCCATGCAATTTTAAACTTGTCGCCATTCCATTGTATTTTTTGATTACAGCCTCTTTCATGGGATGCTTTCTGTAAATTGTAGGCATGGAAAATAAGGTACTAAATATGCCACTGAAAGTATGAATACCTGATGTGTAAACATTTTCGAAATAATAACCGTGATTTGAGATACTGTCTAAAAATGGTGTGAGCTCTTTGTCATTACCGTGTCGTCTCATTTTAGCGGCAGACATACTCTCCATGATAACAATTACAACGTTCATTTTAGCTGATTTGGTTGAGTCATAATTTACTAAGCGTGCAATCGGCGAACTCTTAAATAGTGTTTGAATTTTCATGTCAGACCGAACCTTATTGATAGCTAAATCATCATCCATCAGCTCTATTGTTGAATTTCGCTCATCAAGTTGGTCGAGATAACTCCGTAATAAAGTAAAAGTAGGATTAAGACCGAGTTGATTCAAAAACGCATCGTCACAAAAATAAGCAGTACCAACGGATATTGGCGCCTTGTGGTGAATCCGACCACGAATACCGACAATAATCAGCAAAAGAGCCAAAATTCCAATGATTGATTTTATGAAATACCCTCTTTCCGGTTTCGATTCAAATTTATAATTAAAGATGTTTCTTAATATATAATACAAAGTTATAGTTGAAGCAAGGAACGGAATTGCGTATAGGAAGTACTTCGGTTCTTGTAATATCATTGAGCTTACAAAACTGAGACTATCCGCCCATTGGAAAGCACCAACAGAAAATCTTTGGAAAAACTGACCAAAATAGGGTATATCGGAAGCACAAATTAGAAATACTAAGCTGAAAGCCAAGAACACAAATGAACGCAACACTATATCAACAATGACACTTCTTCGGTTAATAACGGACATAACCGTCAGCACTAAGAATGGGAGAAGCAAAATATATCCTGCAATCACTATATCGAATCGCACACCCTGCATAAATGCCAATAAAATATTGGGGAAACTTGAGGATATGCTGTGCAATCTGTCAATTTCCGAAATGAATAAAATCAAACGAAAAGCGGTACAGATAAATATAAAAGTGATATATAATTGTGAAATAACTATCAGGTTTCGGAAGTTTCTAACTTTCATCATATTTCATTTTTTTCATAAATTTAGTGCAAAAATAACAAAATATCTATGAATTTACACAAAAATATTAAGATTGTGTGAAGTTTCTATATAAATATTTACCAAAATTTAGTTGCAAAAAACTTTGGATTTGCGTATTTTAGTCAAAGCTAAATTGATAAACTAATTTTAAATATAGATGAAAAATTTGATACTTTTACACGGTGCTTTGGGCAATCATAAGCAATTCGACACTCTTGCTTCCGGGCTCTCAGAGCAGTTCCACATACATAGATTTGATTTCTTGGGTCATGATGGCACTCACCCTGTTCATCCATTTACAATAGAGCAATTTTCGGGCGACTTAGGCAATTATATTACAAAGCACCTTGAAGACACACCACCAGATGAAATTGCCATTTTCGGATACAGTATGGGTGGTTACGTTGCTTTGCACCACGAGAAAATATATCCCGGACGAATTGGCAAAATCATGACTCTCGGTACAAAGTTCAATTGGAATCCGGATAGTGCTGCATTGGAAGCGTCAATGTTGAAACCTCAAAAAATGAAAGACAAAATCCCTGCCTTTGTCCAAACTTTGATAGACAAATACGGCGAACAGAATTGGGAAAATGTTGTCAACGCCACAGCGAAAATGATGCTTGAACTTGGAGAAAATCAGGCTCTCAAAATTGAAGATTATAGTGATATCAAATGTCCGGTACAAATCATGGTTGGCGACAAAGATGTGATGGTAAGTATCGAAGAAAGCATTTCAGTTTATCGCAGACTTAAAAACGCCACTTTGGCTGTTCTGCCCAATGTCATTCATCCGATTGATAGGATTAGACCGGAGATTCTTATCACACACATTACAGATTTTCTACTTGATTAAAATCGCTTTTTTATTTGATTGAAATGTTATACTTTACATGGTTGAAATTTGCAAATATAAATTAATAAGTTTGTTAAATTATTTTGGATAAACTTAAGGATAAATGAAAAACCGCAGATGGATATTGTACAGTATTTTTTGTTTTTTTATTATCAATCCTTTACAACCAACTATTTGCAAGGGCAGTGAAAATATTGACATTTACAGCTACAAAGTCGGAAATTTTGATTTTATCTATTATGGACGCGGTTATTCATATTTGATTCCACATACAGCCAAGTCATTCATAAATGGCTATGAAATGAATAGAAAGCTGTTTGATTATGATTCTAAGGAGATAATATCCGTTTTCGTGCATGATTTCAGCGATTACGGTAACGGTGGTGCGATAACATTGCCTCATAATTTTGTCACTTTGGGTATTAATCCATTTGATAACATTTATGAAATTATGCCCGCAAATGAACGAATGCAGTGGCTCGCAACACATGAATTAAATCATATAGTTGTATGCGACAAAGCCGAGAAAAGTGATTCTTTTTTTAGAACAATTTTCTTCGGTAAGCCGATTAATGACAATAGCAACCCACTTTCCATGATTTACAGTTATTTGGCAACACCGCGATGGTACAGCCCACGATGGTACCTGGAAGGAATTGCTATTTTTGCTGAAACCTTCATGAATGGCGGATACGGAAGAGCTCTCGGAGGATATGACGAGATGGTTTTCAGAACGATGGTCTTGGATAGTGCTTATTTCTATTTGCCTGTTGGGCTCGAAACAGAGGGCACAACAGTAGATTTTAAAGTGGGAGCAAATGCCTATCTTTATGGGGCACGGTTTATAAGTTATCTTGCGGATAGACATGGAGTTGATAAACTACTCGAATTTTATAACCGAAGTGATTCGAGTAGCCGCTTTTTTGCCACACAATTCAAAAATGTTTATGGTAATGATTTAATTTCAGAATGGAAAAATTGGATTGATTTTGAAAATAATTACCAAAATGAGAATCTTAATCGAATTTTAGAAAATGAAATAACTACACATAGAGAAATTACTGATATACCGCTCGGCTCTGCTTCGAGGCAGTTTTATGATAAAAACAGCAATTCAATTATTTTGGCAATTAATTATCCGGGACAATTAGCACATTTAGCAGAAATTAATCTGGGTACAGGTGATATACGCAAAATCGCACCAGTGATGTCTCCAAGGTTGCATTTTGTAACTGCAATTACTTATGATGAAGATTCCCGTACAATTTTTATGACCGAAAATAATAATAATTATCGTGATTTAGTGCTAATTTCGAGAGATAATGGAAAAATTATTAAAAAATTGGATTTTCAAAGATTTGGAGATTTCGCTTTCAACAAAGCAGATAAATCACTTTGGGGAATCAGAGTTTATAATGGCAGAAGCATATTATCGCGACTTTTACCACCCTATGACAAAATAGAAGAATTTTATACACTACCATTTGGGAATAATTTATTTGACCTCGACATTTCAAGAGACGGGAATTATTTATCCGCAACATATTCCACAACTGACGGGAATCAGAAATTAGTTTTATTCCTTTTGAAAGATATAATTCAAGGAAATAATAATTTTGAAGTTATTTATGCATTTGAAGGAAATTCCGGAAGTAATTTTGTATTTTCCGAAGATGGTAAGTATTTATACGGCACTTCATATTTGACAGGTGTTTCGAACATTTTCAAAATAAATATTGAAAGTAAAGATATTGAAGTTATAAGCAATACTGAACGCGGTTATTTTAGACCAATACCAATCGGAAATGATTCACTCCTTGCGTATAGTTATACCCTGAATGGTATGCTACCGGTTATTTTGAAAGAAGATAATAATGTTAATGCTAATTCGATTAAATTTTTGGGCATGGACGTTCTTGAGAAAAACCCTCAATTAAAGCAATGGAATTTACCATCAATTTCTGCGATAAATTTGGATTCAATTGGCGTTACTGAAAGCATTTACGAACCATTTACAAGTCAACGCCTTGCATCAATAATTCCAATTGTAGAAGGCTACAAAGATTTCCCTTCGTTTGGATTCCGGGCTAAACTAATGGACAAAGTTTTTTTAAGCACAACGGACTTAAATATTTCATACTCATATAATCAATTAATTCCCGAAAATGAACGCCTACATTTGTATCTGAAGTTGAAATATTGGTTCTGGGAATTAACCGTTGCACACAATAAAACCGATTTCTATGATTTATTTGGACCTACAAAAAGAAGCCGCGAAGGACAATTTATTACAATTAAATATCATGATTATATCATACAAAATCGAAAACCGGAACAATTTGAATATTCCATTCTTGGAGGAGCTTTTTTCAATCTCAAAACATTGCCACAATATCAAAATATAAATACAGAAACTGATAAATTATTTCATTTGGCATTTAATCTGAAATATAATGTATTGAGAAAGTCTTTGGGAGCAGTTGAAGACGAAGCCGGTTATGATTTGAATTTTGATATGACCAATGATTATGTGGACCAATTGAATTTTTTCAAAGTTTTTACCAATGCATCATATGGTTTTTTGATGCCATGGAGAAATTCATCACTATGGCTTAGAGCTCATGGCGGAAAATCCTTCGGGAGTGATGATAGCCCGTTTAATTATTTTTATTTTGGAGCATTTGGCAATAATTATCTTGATAATAATGAAATTAGCAGATACCGCCAAAATACGAGCTTTCCGGGAGTTAAGATAAATTCAATACCCGGTAATACTTTTGCAAAAGGAACATTTGAGCTAAATCTGGCTCCTGTACGATTCAGAGAATTTGGATTTCTACCTTTTTATGCTACTTATGCACGTCTCTCGCTATTCGCAATGGCACTCGCTACTGCAAATGAGAGTATTAAATCGGTAAACAAATTCTATAATTTGGGTGCACAAATAGATTTCGAAATTTCAACATTCTATTTACTCAAGACATATCTATCATTCGGATATGCACGGGCATTTAGCGGTTTTTCAAAACCGAATGATGAATTCATGATTTCACTAAAATTTTAATATGTTAATACTAATTGCAATATTACCGGTAATATTATTTACTATTATCTTGATTTATTTGGATAGTTTCAAATTAATAAAATCGAAATATGCGATAATAATATTTCTAATAAGTGCTGTGCTTGCAGTTCTTGCATATCCTATAAACTCCGCTGCATCAGTAACTAATTTACCGGTGCAGCCACATATTAATTTTATAATACCAATAATTGAAGAAATCCTGAAATTTTCTATATTCTTCATATTATATCGCCGCAATCAAGCAGGATTTCTGACAGATACTATGATATATGGTTTCATAATAGGCAGTGGATTTGCATTTACCGAGAATATCTACTATTATTATATTAAAATACCCGAACCAACGTTTATGCAGCAAATAGTACGAGGATTTGGAACTGCAATTATGCACGCTGCTTCTACAGGCTTAGCGGCTACAATATTATTATATCTAAATGATATTCGCAAGAAAGATATTGTTTTATCCTCTTTAATTGCGTTAACAACTGCAATTGCTATTCATATTATGTATAATTCCTTTTTGATAAGCCCCGAACTTCAAGCGGCTTTAGTAATAATTATTTTCACAAGCGGCGCTACATTACTGTTTCAACTTAGTGACCGCTACATCAAGTCATGGATTGGGAGCGAATTTGATACGGATTTGAAATTCCTCGAAATGCTTAATTCCGGTGATTTGAAGAACACCTCATTAGGACAATTTATCGAACAAATTAAGAGCAAATTTTCACAATTTATAATATTTGATATAATTTGTTTTATTCGCCTCAATCTTGAGCTTTCAATCCAATTTAAAAGCTATCTCATGCTCAAAGAACAATCAGTTCAGAGACCGCACGACCCGGAATTGCAAGATAAAATCACAGAATATGAATATCTCAAACGCAGCATAGGCAAAACTGCACTCGCCACTTTACGTCCAATTTTGCAAATCGGAAAAAGGGAATTGTGGATGCTCAAGCAATTAGATTCTTAATTTAAAGTTATAAATTATTAAATTTTAATTTTATAGATTCAATTGTTTTATTATATTTGCCATTGTAATTTTTATAATTTTTGAATAGGAGTTGCGCATTGAAAAATATATTTTTACTTGTGTTTATCATCATTTTGCCATCAACTATTATGGCTCAATCATACAGCACTCAAAAGGGTGGTCATTGCTACACGCTTGATATACCTGACTATATGACAAAAACTTATACGTTGAATGATGTTGCTTCAATGCAATACCAAAATATTCAGCGTGAAGCATATACAATGGTTATTGAAGATGAAAAAGCACAACTCGAAAGCATTGGAATCAAATTTGTTGATGCTGCAGATTTTCTCGACCAATTCATAGTTGCTTATATGGTTGATTCTGAAAATCGCAAAACAAGCAAAGCTACTACGTTCAATTCAAATGGCAATCCTTGTGCACAATTAGAATTGGAATGGAATGATGAAGCAAACGCCTTCTACATGCTAATAACAGTAGTTGAAACGAAAACTCATTTCTACAAGGTTATGAGTTGGACATTAGCAGAAAACAAAGACAAACTAAAATATGATTTTCAAAAAACTGCGAAATCATTAAAAGATTAAAAACCCTGAAAGGGTTAAATATCAATAACCACCTATGAAGCTGGTGGAAAAGTCGAAAGTAAATATCCAACCCCGAAAGGGGTTGAATTTTTTTATTCACAGCCGAAACCCAAACCCCTACTTCTCAGCCACAACCAGCATCTCAAAATCTTCGGTGCTTAATTTGTCATTTCTGGAGTAAGCGCCCAGCTTTGCACCAAATATTTCGATTTTCGTGAAGCCCAAAGATTTGAGCAACCAAGTAATCTCGCTTGGGACGTAATAGCGCTCGTTGCAATCCAAGGTCATTGTTTTGCCCGCGTCATCAACCAATTCGGTGATATTATGGTCGCGAAATGTCATCAAATCGAATGAGTTCTTGCTATAAGAAGCGTTACCTTCGAGGCTTTGTGACGCTTGAAAATCACGTACAGAGTGGAATAGTGGGAATAAACCGTTCAATGTAGTAAAAATAAATTTACCCTTACTATTAAGTGATTTAGCGACATTTTTCAGGATTTCGAAATTCATCTCATCAGTCTCCATGAGCGGAAAGCCACCTTCGCAAAGCATAATTGCTAGGTCAAATTCTGCATCAAAAGGCAAATCACGAGCATCACAATTGACAAAGTCAATCTCAAGATTAGCATTCAAAGCATTCTCGCGCGCTTTTTCGAGCATTGATTCCGACAAATCAATCCCTGTCACGTTGTACCCACGCCGAGTTAATTCGATGGAATGTCGTCCGGTACCGCATCCGACATCTAAAATTTTGAGATTTTTTGCATTATTCATCTCTTGCTCAATAAAATCACATTCACCTGAGGTACCTTGGGTAAAGTTTTCTTTTTCGTATTGATTTCCGTAGTTCTCGAAAAGCAATTCGTACCATTGTTTCATTTTATTTCAATAATATATTTAAAAGCTACACAAACGTAATAGTTTTTTGGGAAAGAGCAAAATATTATTTTTTATCTCATTCACTTTTTAATAATTTTCTTAACTATAATTGGGTGACCATTTTCAACGATACTCAGCATATAAACCGCTTCAGCATATTCTGACAAATCAAACATAAAATCATTGGATTGTAAATCTTGAGTATTAATGCTTTGCAAAGTTCTGCCGAGTATATCTTGCAAATTAATTTGAAGATTTCTAGTCGGAATCTCGCCAAATTTCAACCATAAAACATCGCTCGTAGGATTCGGGAAAATACTGACATTGATTTTATATTGTTCAGAATTAATATATTCGACATCGGTCAAATCATTGTTCAATGACCAAATTACAGCACTTATATTTATGTTTTCATAATCGTCAATCCGAATAAACTCTGTCGTATCTCTTACATAGACAGCAATTGTATTATTTCCGTCTAATAAATCACTCCGCTGCAAACTGATTTGATTATTATTGATTTCATAAATATTCGAATTTACAAGCCATTCAATTTTCAATGAATTAGGTTCGGGCGAAATCAATTGTAATTCAAAATTGATTGGGTAATTATCAGGTTCTAAAGTCGTAGAAGTTGGTGAATACAATTCTATTGCATTAGTAAGTTTATGGATTCGGGCTATAATTGTTTCGAGGCAAACCGAGCAAAATTCTTTGCTCAAACTTCGCATTTTGCAATTTTCATGAGGTTTGTACCATTCTGCAGATTTCCCGCCACAACAGTGCTGATAAATCCCAATACCTTCATCACCATACCAATTTTTCCATTTAACTTTCCCGGGAGAAGTTTCTCGAGTCATATTTACTCGCTCTCTTGCATATTGGTCTCCTGCATAGTATTCATCAGCTAATCCGGCAAAGGAATGACCAATTTCGTGCAAAACAACTTCGCCCGCACTTTGATGAACAGACGAAGTAGCAATCCAACCGCCTGAGCCACCATATTTAGTAGAATTAACGAGCATAATTACTTGGTCATATTGAGGGAAATTATCTGCCAAAACACTCATAACCTTTGAAGCTTGCGTCGGTACAAGCAGACGGTCAATTCCGGCGTAGCCAAATGTAGAGCCGAAATAATTATCAATAAGATTTTTCGGACTCATAGCAGCTCCCGAAACATTCGATGGCACTCTGATAGTAAAAGCGTTAAAATATGATTTATATTCCAGAAAGGGTCTATCGGTAAACATATAATTAATAAAATTATTAGCATGTTTATCAAAATCCGGCAATTCACTCTCCAAATAACCATCGCCGAGTATAACAATATTAATCCGCGCATCGATGCTGCCGTTCATGAACAATGTGTCAACTTGGAAATTTTGAGCGTTGATTGTGCCAAATGTTATAAAAATCAACAAATTAATTAGCATTTTCATTTTATTAATCTCCAACTGCTATTTTCAATAGAATATTTCCATTTATCTGGTCTGTATCGCCCGCTTCGCTTACAGTAATGAATGAACAAGTATTGGGCAATTGTGTTCTGAGCGAAAATTCGGTTTCCGGTAATCTCACAAACGTTCTTGAAATTTCACCACTTTCAACGAAATGTTCAGCATTTTGAAAGAGCGGATTATTAATAATTATGGATTTTAACAAATTTGCCGAATCATCGTAAAACGCTATTCGCAAAGCTGTCCCTTCGAAATTTACAAAGCTTGTAAACTCCGATTTCAATTTGCCTTCGACGATTTTGTAGTCAATCAGTTCGGCTTTTGTACTCATAAGCAAAGAATCATAACTGAAGTTCAGATTGAGGAAGATGATTTTGTCAACTCGAGGCTTGTCAAGAACTGAATCATTTTTCTGAGAATGGTGATTGACTTTGCAAGAAATCACCATCATCATAATTGCTATATATAAAATCCATTTCATAAGTTATGTCCATTAAAAAATCAGTAACATCAAACTTGATAAAAGTACGAAATTTATTTGAAACAAGAGAAATATTTTAAGAAATATACTCATTTCCTTAGCCATTTCTATTCCGTCAGGTGTAACAACTGACTTGAAAAGATCTTCAGTTAGTTGTAACAACTGACGGGACAAAAAATTCATCAAATTTTGAAAATGCTATGATTTTGTTAAGGAGCAAATATTGGGTTCAAGTGTCACATAACTATCCGGCAATGTAATTTGTCAGACGTCGCTTCGGGAGACATTTGGCTCAAACGCTCGACCTAATCGGGCATTACAGAATTCTATTTCATAAGTATATTATATTTTAAACATTTCTGAGTTGGCTATACAAAAATCAACTTGCACGATTGAGGTAAATAGCTTATTTTTACGTTTGTGTTATATGTAATAATTTTAATTAATTTTTATGATTTTTATAGAGGAAATATATGAATACAGCTTGCAATATCGCAACAATTTTGTCACTGTTACTTATGATAAATTCATTCTCATTAGCTCAAACATCTAAGGAGATTGATAGTACAGAGATTAAAAGATACCTAATCGAAGATGTAACAATCATGGCACCTAAGGATGCTATGTCAATCCTACTTCTACCGAGCTCGATAACATTAATCGAGGCAAATATGATTAGTGATAATGGCATCAGAAGCTTGAAGGATATCACTTCGATAGCCCCAAATTTTTTCATGCCTGAATATGGCTCAAAGCTGACTTCCCCTGTTTATATACGCGGAATCGGGAGCCGCATTAATTCGCCATCTGTTGGGCTGAATGTTGACCATGTTCCTTTTTTCGAGAAGGCTGCGTTTGACTTCGACTTATTTGATGTAGAGCGAATTGAGGTATTACGCGGACCACAAGGAACCTTGTACGGTCGCAATACGATGGGTGGTATTATAAATGTCTTTACAAAGTCGCCTCTTAAAACCCAAGGGACTGAATTGTCTTTGAATGCCGGCAGCTATGGCTTGCTCAATGCCGGAGCAAATCACTACGGAGCATTAAGTCGCACTTTCGGTTACTCAATCAGCATGAATTATTTGAGCGAAGATGGATTTTTCGTCAATAAATTCAACGACAGCAAAGTGGACGACATTGAATCTATTGGCTCAAGGCTCAGATTGATTCATGAACCAACAGATTACTTCGTCTTCGAAAATATTACAAGCTTCGAGACGAGCAAACAAGGGGCATATCCTTATGCCAAGTTTGACAACGCAAGCGGTGTAATTGCTGATATAAACTACAACGAGCGCAGTACATATGACAGAGATTTGTTTTCAAATGCTTTCATATTCAAAGTAAATTCAAGCAAAATCGAGTTAATTTCCACATCGTCGTTACAGTTAATGAATGACAATAATGCAATTGACCAAGATTTTAGCGACAAATCAATGTTCTTTGTGGTCCAAAAGCAAGAGCATAAGATGTTTTCGCAAGAGATTATACTAAAATCCAAGGAACGGTCAACATATGAATGGCTTGTTGGAGCATATGGATTTTATCAAGGATTTGACAATTTTGTTGACATCAAGGTATATTCCAACAATTCGCTCACTAATCGCGAATATTACCATGACATCCTTGGTGGAGCATTGTTCCACCAATCAACACTTTACGATGTGTTGTTGAAAAATTTATCTATAACCGCCGGCATAAGGGCTGATTACGAATATGACGAATTAACTTACAAAGCCAGAGTAGATGCGAATAATACATTAAGACAATTAGCCGATACATTATACCCTGAATTGACTTCATTCCAAATAATGCCAAAGTTTTCGATTAAATACGAGTTCAGTTATTTTACGCAAGTTTATACCACGATTTCTAAGGGTTACAAAACCGGCGGATTTAACACTACATTTGAGCGTCCCGAAGATTTAACTTTCGACCCTGAACACAGTATAAATTATGAAGCAGGCATTAAGCTCAATCTCTTTGATGGTAATTTATACACCGATTTTGCATTATTTTATATTGACTGGAGCAATCAACAGATATACCAAACCGTGCCAAG
This sequence comes from Candidatus Kapaibacterium sp., assembly GCA_023957315.1. NCBI lineage: Bacteria > Pseudomonadati > Bacteroidota > Eximiradiia > Eximiradiales > Kapaibacteriaceae (SeqCode) > Kapaibacterium (SeqCode) > Kapaibacterium sp. (SeqCode). The sequence goes on along the minus strand of JAMLHE010000013.1, from coordinate 21,912 downwards.
TGGCAGAGGTTCGATGTTGAAAAATGCAGGAAGCTCGACAAGCAAAGGCGTAGAACTCAGCATGAGGGCTACCCCATTCGATAGGTTTGAGACATCACTGACATTCGGCTATACCGATGCAAGGTTTGATTCTTATATTGTGGATACTGCTCGTAATCATAGTGGTAATTACATACCTTATGTTCCTCAATTTACAATGTCAATGCACGCTTCGAAAACTTTCGTTTTGGGAGATGGCTTTTTCAAAGGATTGAGAATTAACGCTTTGTATAGAATGACAGGCAAACACTACTGGACTGAAGCGAACACCACATTTCAGGATTCTTACGGATTATTGGACGGAACTATCTCACTCATCACCGATGTTATAGATGTTGATTTGTGGTTCAGAAACATACTCAACCAAGATTATTGGGCATTTTACTTCGAAGCGGCGCAATTAGGAAATTTTGTCCAACACGGCAAGCCGCAGAGGCTCGGAGTCAAGATATCGGCTAAATTTTAATGATAGAAAAAAGTAATTTCCAAAAATATTCTGTTTTATTTTCATTATACATTGCTCAAGCAATTCCGATGAGCTTTTTCTCGACGATAGTCCCGGTGATTATGCGTCAAGAAAATTATTCACTCGAATCAATTGCGTTGATTCAGTTGGTTAAGTTGCCATGGATAGCAAAATTTTTGTGGGCGCCTTCGATTGACAGATACTCGAACACTACGGCTGACTATAGGCGTTGGATATTCATTTCCGAATTCCTCTATGCGGCAATAATTTTCGGAATCGGTTTTCTGAGTTTGCAGTATGATTTCACTCTTATCATCATTTTCGTTGTTATTGCATTTGTAGCATCTGCCACACAGGACATAGCTACAGATGCGTATGCAATATTGCTGCTGAAAAAATCGGAACGAGGATTTGGAAATAGTATGCAAAGTGCCGGCAGTTTTGTCGGCACTTTAGTAGGCAGCGGATTCCTTCTGATAGTTTATCATTACTACGGTTGGCAACTCTTATTATTCGGATTGGCGATTTTCGTTGTAATTGCATTAGTGCCATTGTTCTTTTTCAAGAAAAACGGGCAGATAGTAAAAACTGAACGGTCCACAGCATCTATTAAAGATATCCCTGCTTTTTTCAAACAAAAGAAAATTTTGGGGCATGTGTTGGTTTTGATTCTTTACTATTCAGGAATCGTAGGCATATTGGCGATGCTCAAACCATATTTGGTTGATATGGGTTTCAATGCTAAGGAAATCGGCGTTTCAGTAGGAATTGTCGGCACTTTGGTAGCGGCACTTTCGGCTGTGGGAGCAGGATGGATAATCAAACGAGTTAACAGACTGAAAGTTTATCTGATGTTTTTGTCAATAAGCATGTTCATCAGTCTATTTTTCGTTTGTATCACTTTCCAACCCGTTCACAGCTATTTCATCTATTTTGGAATCATAGTTCTATGGATGGCTTATGGAGTATCCACAGTTTTAATCTATACTTCGTCAATGGATAGAGTTCGCCCGGGCAAAGAAGGCACAGACTTTACGGTTCAAATTGTAATTACACATCTGAGCAGCCTTATAATAGCAACCCAAAGCGGCAGACTTGCAGATATGTACGGATATAGAACATTGTTTTATATCGAGACCGGACTTGTAATACTTACTTTTGTAGTAATATTGATATTTAGAAATCACTTAGAAGAAACCGAAAAAGATGCAACAACTTTATGATAAATATAGAGAACCGGTTCCGAGATATACATCTTATCCGCCGGCGACCAAGTTCGCAGACAACTTCACCGGTATTGATTATATCTCAGCGCTGAAAGAATCAAATAATTGGAAACCGGAAAATATATCAGTTTATGTGCACATTCCATTTTGCAAGAAGATGTGCCATTTTTGCGGCTGCAATGCGATTTTGCTCAAGAGAAAAGACCCAATTACCGATTACATTAATGCTGTAATCTCGGAAATTGAGATGACATCAAAGCATCTGGATTCGAATCGGAAAATTTCTCAAATTCATTTTGGCGGCGGCACTCCAAATGCCATCGAGGCAGAATATTTGGTACAAATAGTTGACAAATTAAGAGAAAAATTTGATTTTATCGAAAATGCCGAAATAGCCATCGAATGCAATCCTGCATATATTGAATATGAATATCTCGATATTTTAATTCAAGCCGGATTCAACAGATTCAGCTTTGGGATTCAGGATTTCGACGAAAAGGTATTAGAGTATTCAAATCGCGACCCTTCGAAAATCCCGCTTGACGAATTATTCAGCTATTTGAAATCATCAAATCCCAAAATTGGGGTCAATCTCGATTTCATATACGGATTGCCCGGGCAAACAGTTAACGGATTTGTCGATACAATCAGACAAGCTGCCGAACTTCGCCCCGAAAGATTAGTCACATTTTCCTATGCACATGTGCCTTGGGTAAATAAAAGCCAAAATTATCTCGAAAAAATTGGACTTCCTGACCCGATTGAAAAAATGGAAATGTTTCTGAGGGCATCCAAAGAACTATCATTATCCGGTTATAAGCAAATCGGATTAGACCATTTTGTGCTCGAAAGCGATGAATTATACGAAGCCGGCGTTAATCATGATTTGCACCGTAATTTTCAGGGATATTGTACCCGACGCACTACCGGGCAAGTTTACGCCTTCGGAGTTTCGGGAATTTCGCAATTAGAGAAGTCGTATATCCAAAATATTAAAACGACGAAAGAGTATATCGAAAGCATCCAATCAGGTGAATTTGCGGTTATCAAAGGCTATAATTTGAGTGCTAACGAAATCGTAATTCGCGAAGTCATCAACTATTTCATGTGCAACAAAAGATTAGATTTCGACAAAATTGCCATGAATTTGAGTATCAGTGCCGATGAAATAAAATCCTTAATTAATTTCGATTCTGACAAATTAGCACATTTCATAGATGACGGTATCATTCGCATTCACGACGGCATAATCGAAATTACCGACCTGGGAGTCATTTTTATTCGTAATGTTGCAGCGGTTTTAGACCCATGTTTCGAATCAGGTCATGGTAAATATTCGAGATCTGTCTGATATGGAAAAAAGTCAGAAATATGATGTTGTAGTAATCGGGGGCGGCTTGACAGGCTTGACTTTGGCATACTATCTCAAAAAAGCCGGTGTCCGTTTTCTACTTTTGGAATCGAATAAACGAGTTGGAGGTGTAATCCAAACAATCACCGAAGACGGCTTCGTATTCGAGACAGGTCCTAACTCAGGCATAATATCTTCAATCGAAGCTGTGGAATTATTCGACGAGCTAAAGAAAGACTGTAATCTCGAAATTGCTAACCCCAACTCAAACGATAGATGGATTTGGAAAAAGGGCAAATGGCATTCTTTGCCAACAACAATTCCGGCGGGAATCAAAACGAAATTGTTCAGTTTGGGAGATAAATTAAAACTACTCACCGAACCATTTTTGCCAAAAGGGAAAAATCCCGATGAAACCGTAGCGGATTTAGTTCTCCGAAGGCTTGGGAAAAGCTTTTTGGATTATGCTGTTGACCCATTTATTTCCGGCATTTACGCGGGGAATCCTTATAAGCTTGTTACTCGCCATGCACTTCCAAAATTGTACAATTTGGAGCAAAATTATGGCAGCTTTATTCGCGGTGCAATAAAAAAGAAATTTGAACCCAAAAACCCAAGCATACAAAAAGTCTCACGGGAAATCTTTTCGATGGAATTGGGTATGCAAAAACTTATTGATGCACTTGAAAATAAAATCGGCAATAAAAATATATTATTAAATATCAATAATTTAGAAATTAATCCCAAAAATCAGCCATATAAGATTAATTATGATATTAATGGCGAACAAAATGAAATATTAGCCGATAATATAGTCACTACAACAGGTGCAGCATCGCTAATAAACATATTCAGAAATCATCCTGAAATAGATATTTCTGACATCGCAAATCTTAAATATACAAAAGTTGTGCAGCTTATCGCCGGATATAAAAATTGGCAAGGAATTAAATTAAAAGCATTTGGCGGATTAGTGCCCTCGGTCGAAAAACGTGATATTTTGGGATTATTATTTATTTCGTCTCTTTTCCATGACCGCGCCCCAAAAGGTGGAGCATTAATATCAGCTTTTATGGGAGGCGAGCGACGCCCCGATATAATCGAAAAGTCCGACAGCGAAATAACACAAATCGTTAAATCCGAAATAGCGGATATGCTTGGGCATAGCACTCCGGAGCCGGATTTACTCAAGATTTTCCGTTACGAAAGAGCAATTCCGCAATACGAAGCATCATCACAACTGAGATTTGAGCAAATCGCTCGAATAGAAAACGAATTTAAAGGATTAATTTTGGCAGGAAATATCAGAAGCGGAATTGGGATGGCAGATAGAATAGCACAGGGCAGACAAATTGCAGATAAATTAATTAAAGAGATAAAATAATGAGCAAAAAAGCAGTAGTTTTGGTAAATGTGGGCACGCCCGATTCGACAAAGGTTTTCGATGTTGCGAAATATTTGCACGAATTTTTGGGCGACGGCAGAGTAATAGATTTGCCTTGGCTCTCCAGGAAATTGTTAGTTAATTTTATAATTGTTCCGTTTCGTTCGCCAAAATCATCTAAATTATATAAAAAAGTGTGGGATGAAAAAGGTTCGCCACTACTTTATTTGACCGAAAACTTAGCTGATAAATTACGCAAAGAACTCGGGGAATCCTACGATGTACATATTGGAATGCGTTACCAAAATCCGAGTCTCGAAAAATTAATTAAATCCAATGAATTGCAAAAATATTCCGAAGTAATTTTTATTCCCCTTTTTCCTCAATATGCGTCTTCGACTACAGGAACGGTAATCGAATTAATTTACAAGAGCTTAGCCAATCGCGACGTAATTCCGAAAATAAATGTAATATCACAATTTTACAACCACCCGGATTTCATAAATTGCTTTGCCGAAAATATTTCAACATTTAATGTCGCCGAATACGATTTTGTTATTTTCACATATCACGGATTACCACTATCGCACATAAACCGCGTTCACCCTGAAATCCCGGAAAGTAGTTGCAATTGCCAAAACGAATTCCCCGAGCATGGACAATATTGCTACAAAGCTTGTTGCTTCGAAACTACGCGATTGCTACTCAAGAAAACCGGCATTGCACCCGAAAAAAGCATCACCTCTTTTCAGTCGCGTCTGACAAATAAATGGCTGAAACCATTTTCGGACGAAGTAATAATCGAATATGCCAAGCAAGGCAAAAAACGCGGATTAATCGTAGCGCCATCCTTCACCACAGATTGCCTCGAAACAATTGTCGAGCTCGGCATAGATTACGACGAATTATTCCAAAGTCATGGCGGCGAAAAACTTGACATGGTGCCCTCGCTGAACGACAATGATTTATTTGTGCAATTCCTGAAAAAGTTAGTAATTGGCGAGAAATCTATTTAGTAGTCCCGTCAGGTGTAACACCTAACGGGAACAAAAAATGATATAACATCAAATGTATTCAATAATGAATAAACTATTGCGTTAATGAAATTGTAATGAATATATATAAGAAGACGAACACATATGAAAATAAAAAGCATACTTATAATTTTTATTTATTTACTAACCCCTTCTTGGACTTATGGGCAAAATATTCCTGAACAGCAAGTTTCATTTGCCCGTGAATCAAAACCACATGCTTATTATGTTGAACAAGCAGAACTTTGGGCAAAAGAATTAAAACTTGACAGCTTATCAGAGAATAATTGGTACAATTACTTTCGTGCATGCAGAAATGCTCACGGGACAGCAGATTGGCGCTCCGATTTTGTTAATGAATCGCCCTATTTAATGGAAGGAGGTGATGTAGTACGTTTGATGAAACAATACATTCCGCAGACATTCACCTATTATTATTTATCCTATTTAACACAAGGAATTGGGACTGGTAATTATGATAACCTCATGAAAGCCTACAAGATGAATCCAAATTTTGAAGGTATTCATTCAAGTGTAATTTCATATGCTGAAAGTAGCGTGGATAGTACATTGAGAAAAAAAACAAATCAAGAGTGGTATAAAACCAATTATATTTCTAATCAGCTTTTAAACTACAACTATAATGTTTTGATGTCACTTGATAGCAATGCAATTCTATTCACCCAACATGACAATGATACGTATCCGGCATGGATGCTACAAGATGCGATGAATATACGAAGTGATGTTACTGTGATTAACATTGATTTTCTGCTACTTGATAACTATAGAGAATTTATCCTCAATAAGTTAAAAGTTAAAGCCTTAGACTTAGGCGAAATAAACATTGACGAGTATCGGTTAAATTGGGAAAAAGTTCTTACCCACATACTTATTAATTACAATGAAAATAAGCCAATATACTTGGGAATGACATTATTCAACCACCTATACAATGATTTTGAAAAACAACTTTATGTGTCAGGACTCGCTTTTCGTTACTCAACAACTAAACTTGACCTTGCCGAGAAAAACAGACTGCTATATCAAGAAATTTTCATGTTAGACTATATTTTTTATAATTTTTCAACAGACCCAAATCAGGTAAATGTGAATTATCAAAACACAAACTATATGAGTTGTTTCAAAACGGTTTATGACATTTATAAATCAGAAAATAACTTGAAAGAGGCGAATAAAATAAAAGGACTTGCCATTCTACTTGCAGACAGAATAAGCAATCCGACCTTTTTAGCTCGAATTAAGGATGAGTTCGACTAAAATTATCTTCTCCCCGTCAGGTGTAACACCTGACGAGACTCCCCACCACAATTATATCATTGTAAAAGCGTGTAGTTAGATGATAAGCACAAGCGAAAATCACTAATTACTATAAAGCAAATATGTCAACGAATAATGGTGCAATGATGCAGTATTTCCACTGGTACACCCCCGGTGATGGGACTTTGTGGAAACAACTCGCGGACGATTCTAAAAAGCTCGCCGAGGCTGGCTTTACTGCCTTGTGGCTTCCCCCCGCATACAAAGGTGCAGCAGGCGGAATGGATGTCGGCTATGGTGTCTATGACCTCTTTGACTTGGGCGAATTCGACCAAAAGGATTCCATTCGTACCAAATACGGCACTCGCGACGAATATCTCGCGGGCATAAAAGCAGCCCAGAAAGCGGGTATGCAGGTGTATGCCGACGTGGTCTTCAATCATAAGCTTGGTGCCGATGAAGCCGAAGTCTTCAAAGCCATCCCATTCAATCCCCGGAACAGAAAAGAAGCAATAGGTGAATGTCAAGAAATTCGCGCTTGGACGCAGTATAATTTTCCCGGGCGAGGCGATAAATATTCAACGCTAAAGTGGCATTGGTGGCATTTTAACGCTATTGACCATAACGAGCTTGATGATAGAAATGATGCGATTTACCTCTTTGAAGGAAAATCCTTCAATGATAGCGTGGACTTGACTTTGGGCAATTTCGACTACCTGATGGGATGCAATCTCGACTTCGATAATCCCGATGTCCGGAAAGAGCTCTTTTATTGGGGGCAGTGGTACTTGAAAACGACGGGAGTGGACGGGTTCCGCTTTGATGCCACAAAACATGTGGATTCCGAATTTTTTCACGAGTGGCTGGACCATATCCGCAAGCACAGCGGGCGAAAGCTCTTTGCAGTGGGCGAGTATTGGTCGAATATCAGCGAAGCCTTAGAGCACTTCATCAAAGAGACCGACGGAAGCATGATGCTTTTTGATGTGCATCTGCATTATAATTTTGCGGCTGCCGGCAAACAAGGCAAAGACTTCAATCTGCAGACCATTTTCGACGACACACTAGTGCAAGAGCACCCCACGCTTGCAGTGACATTTGTCAACAATCACGACACGCAGCAACTGCAATTCCTCGAATCCGTCGTCGAAGCCTGGTTCAAACCCATCGCATACGCGCTCATACTGTTACGGCGCGACGGCTATCCCTGCGTATTTGCAGCCGATTACTATGGCGCCAATTACAAGGACAGAGGCACCGACGGAAATGAGTACGAAATATGGATGGAATCCCACCAGTGGCTCATCGACCGCTTCCTATCAGTCCGCAAAGAGCACGCATACGGTGACCAGTACGATTATTTCGACCACCCAAACTGCATCGGTTGGACACGCATCGGGCAAAACGCCAAACAGCGTGGAATGGCAGTTCTAATCAGCAATGGCGACGACGGCTTCAAAAACATGGAAACCGGCTCCCCCGACACCGCCTATATAGACATCACCAAGCAAATCGAAGGCACAATCACCACCAACAAAGCCGGCTGGGGAGAATTCCGCTGCAAAGGCGGCTCCGTCTCCGTCTGGGTGCCGGAGTAGTATTTTTTTTGTTATTCCAAGTTTTTTTGTAAGTTTGTAATATCATTTATTGAAGGGATGTAGATAAGTGAAGTGGGAATTTAGAACGTCGAACAATGTACAATAAGCCTTTAGAAATATTTACTATTCGCGAATTAGAAAAGATAACAAAAGCAAATGTAATCTATTCAGATATTATCATCAAAGGAGATGAAATTTCATCACTGGGCTACATTGAAAAAATAAATGGTACTCTCGGATTGAACGATTCTATTATTGAGAATTTGGGCTGTTTGAAATTTGTCAAGAACAGTTTTTTTATTACTTCACTTTCGTCTTTCTCGAACCTCAAATCATTAGATAACTTAGAATATGTTGGTGAAGATTTGATTTTGAGATATTCGAATATAGAAGATTTGGGTTCATTAAAAAAAGTGGGAGGAAAATTAAGTTTAAGAGATACCAAAATCAAAAGTTTAGGTTGTTTAGAGTATGTTGGTGGTGACTTATTTCTGCCCAAAAGTGTCGAAAAGGATATTGACCTTACCAAAGTGACGGTAAAGGGTATAATCAAGTTTTGGAATGATAGTAATACAATTGAAAATCATATCCCTAAGAGTGAAATGGGATACTATGATTTTCAAGAAGAAGTTCCATCTTGGAATAATAAGTACATTTATTCTTACAGCGATATTCTTGATGCAAATCCAGAACAATTAAACTTCTATAATGATTTCAAGAATCATTTCCTAGAAGGAAAGTATATTGATCTTAAGGGTAATGATAATTATTCATTCATACTCTTGTACGATTTACTCTCAAGTCATAGTTTACCGACTAATGAATTACAAAATCATTTAAAAGCACTTGCAAAATATTATCCTAATACATCACGATATACAGATTCTGCATTAATCACAAAATTGGAAACATCAGGTGATTTTGAAAATGCTTGGAAAATAATTTCACAGGACAATCATTTGAATGTTAAAAAAATCATTGAGTACGAGAAAAAGCTAAATCGTGAACTATTAGATGCAGAGCTGATTATCAAGCTCGCTGGGTTTAGGCATTTAACTGAGTTTGGGCAAAAGAATATAAACAATATTATACCGTTTGCAGAAGAACGGCTGAAACGATATAAGTTAGATAAAGGAATTAGATTTTTTGACTTATTTCTCCAAAATGGTTTACCTATTAATATTAATAAAATGGATGGTATTAATAGCAATGAATCATTTTTAGATGAATTGAAAAGTCAAGACACAGGAAATTTTTACGAATATAGTCGAGACTATTACAAAGATTTTTTTTTCTCCATGGCTGAATATGAGCACTACAAAACAATTGATGACAACCAATTAAAATCAGGCTATCAAAATCCATTACCTCACGTTGTCGAAAAGGCTATTTTTAATCAATGTAGATTAATCTTAAAACAAGGTGAGGACTTATACAGAGAAGCTATTGGAATGCCCAAAGTAGGAGAAGGTTGGATTAGTGAAACAGAACTATTCTATTTGCTCACTAACTATTTTGTTAAAGATGAAGTTATTCATCATGCTTCACCCAATTGGCTTGGTCGTCAACATATAGATATTTATTTTCCCAAACACAACATTGCTATCGAATATCAGGGGCAACAGCATTATGAACCAATTGACTTTTTTGGTGGTCATGAGGCATACAAAAAATCTGTAGAACGTGATCAAAGAAAAGAACGGCTTTGCAAAGAAAACAATTGCACATTAATCTATGTTATGAAAGGATATAATATAAATGAACTCATTATTACGATTGAAGAAATAATGAAAAAGAGCGAAGTAGGAAATAAAAAACTTTAATTACAATAATTTGCTTAATAATAGGTCACTTTTGTAATTAATATAATTATTAAGCACTCTTACAATCAAATGGATAGGTTATGAAAATAGAAACAGTTTCAATTAAACATTTCAGAGGTATTGAGGACTTACCAGCGTTTAAGTTGAAAAATCTTTCAATGTTGATTGGTAATAATGGGACTTCAAAAACTTCAATTTTAGAAGCAGTGAATTTTGCTCTATCTCCAAGTTTTTTATCAGGTCGAATTAAGCATACTGACTTCTACAAAGGACAAGACAATCCGATTGAAATTACATTAGAGTTTCAAACACCTTTTAAAGCAATATTGCCTGACGGTTTTCAAAAACAGGAAATTGAATGCAATAAAGTTTATTTGAAAGTAAAAAAACGTGACAGAGCTGGCAGTGGCAAAGCATTTTCTGATATTGTGGTAGTTGAACATATAGTTGTTCCAGTTAGACCGAGAATTAATGAACAAGGTTGGGAAATTGTTAGGAAAAATAAAACAAAATTCAAATTTGATAATAGACTTTTAAACTTTCCTATTGAAACTGAAGGGCTGCCACGAAGCTATTACTATGGTAAAAATCGAGAAAAGCAAATCCAAAAAGGTTTTAATTCTTCAATTTCATCTGTTTATGATGATTTTAATTGGCGGTTTATAAAGGAATTAAGAAAAGAAAGTGAAAAACAAATCACCCCACTTCTAGATAATTTTATTACAAGAAAACAATCAATTGAAAATGAAATTATCCAGAAAGTCGACGAAAAGTCAATAGAGAAGACGTTCATAAGTTTAAATAACAAGCTTGAAAATTTAGGTATAGAAAAAATAGGCATTTCATTTTTTGATGGGAATGCACCATTTGACACTGCATATCTCAATCAAAAATTAGACGAATTAGAAGTACCTGTTTCTCAACTTGGTTCAGGAATTGAAATGATAATTTCACTCTTATTTCTTGAAACATTAGCCTCCTTGTCAAAAGAAAATTTTATTGTCATTATAGATGAGCCGGAGTTGCATTTACATCCGACACTGCAAAACAAATTCCTAAATTATTTGATTGGACTTTCTATGAATAATCAAGTATTTGTATCAACACACTCTCCTTATTTTTTTAAGAATAGTATTGCTAATCAGAATATTGAAGTGCTAATTACAAAAAAGGATACAGGCAATATAAAAATTGAAAACACGGGTAATAACTTTGGATTATTTCCTTGGAGTCCATCATGGGGTGAAATTAACTTTCAAGCATATAACTTGCCAACCTTTGAGTTTCACAATGAACTTTACGGATATTTACAAGAAAAGAACGCAGCGTTAACAGAGGCAAATATTGAAAAATTCTTTATAAGTAAAGGCCAGACGAAATCTAAACAATGGAAAAAGCTACATAATGGACAAGTAAGTACTCCGTATGATATAACGCTAATGACTTACATAAGAAATACTATACATCATCCTGAAAATAATAACAATTTGCAATTCAAAGAAACTGAATTAGACAGCTCTATTAAGACAATGATTCAAATAATACAAACTCCATAAAATATATGAACCTTGAAAGGATCCCCCCCCAAACCCCATTACAATAGTTCACTTAGAATTTGGTCTTTGATAAAAGTGTGGGAAGAGCTAACAAATTCTTTGCAAATTTTTGGGACTGATTATATAAATTTAAACTAAATTGATTATGAATATATCTTTTCAAAAGCTATTCTATGTCGTAGCCTCAGTGATTGGCTTGTTTACGATTTTGATTGTGGCAAGAGAAGTGCTGATTCCAATCGCTTTTGCCTTCTTGTTGGCGTTCATACTCTATCCGGTAGCCAAGAAGCTCGAATCGTGGGGCACGAGCGAAATTGTGTCGGCTTTGCTCTCGATTACGGGTGTGTTCCTGATTATTGGTGGTGCCGCTTTTCTCTTCTCTACTCAAATCATCCAACTCTCGGAAAACTTAAGCAATTTTAAAGAAAAAATCCTCAATATCTTTGCCGATGCCACTGTATTCATCAATAAGGACATTGGCTTTTTTCAGCATCTGGAAAAGGATGAGCTATTAGAGAAGTTCAAGGTTTGGATTACCGAGTCGTCCGGAGCATTGCTAAGCCAAACTTTCAATAGCACGGCAAGTATCGTTTTCGGCATATTGTCGGCAATCATTTACACCTTCCTGATACTGATTTACAAGAAAGGCATTGTGCGGGCGATGGTCAGTTTCTATGCGCCGGAGAACAGGGATAGGGCTTTGAAAATGTTCAAAAATGTTCAGCAGGTTGGGCAGCAATACCTTTTCGGGATGATGATAATTGTACTGATTTTGGGGTTTATGAACAGTCTCGGGCTGTGGATAATTGGCATTGACAGCCCCTTCCTATTTGGGTTTTTAGCCGCAGTCTTAGCAATTATCCCTTATGTCGGCACTTTTTTGGGTTCGTCAATTCCAATCTTATATGCTTTAATATCGTATGAATCGATTTGGATGCCAATTTCCATCGCTATTTACTTTTGGTTTGTGCAGTTTGTCGAGGGTAATTTCCTGACGCCGAAAATCGTGGGCGGCAATCTGAAACTTAACGCATTCAGCTCAATTTTAAGCATCATTATTGGTGCTTCGGTTTGGGGAATAGCGGGTATGATTCTGTTTTTGCCTTTAACTGCCATGCTGAAAGTGGTATGCGACGAATACACCGAACTCAAACCCTTTTCGATGTTGTTAGGTGAGCAGAATTATAGCAACAAAGATGAAGATGACCATCATATCGGCAAATGGATTAAGAAGCGAAAGACCAGGTTTTCTAAGTATATTACAACGCTTAGGAAGAAGTAGGTTGGTGGTTTATTGTTATTCCAAGTTTTTTTGTAAGTTTGTAAAGTCATTTATTGAGAAGATGTAGATAGGTAGATAGGTAGATAGGTAGATAGGTAGATATGAAAAACGCAAGCATCGCCCCGTGCGGAGTAATCTGCGACCTCTGTATGGGTTTCCAAAGAGAGAAAAATAAGTGCGTCGGGTGTTTAAGCACCGGGAATAAACCCTATCATTGCACAGTTTGTAGTATAAAATCTTGTCCGGAAAAGGATGGTGATGAAAATTTGCTATGTAATACATGCGAAAAATTTCCTTGCCGACGAATTAAAGATTTAGACAAGCGATATATCACCAAATACGGAGAAAGCCCAATTCAAAACCTGAGGACAATTAGCGAAATAGGGCTAAGTGAATTTATTTTGCAAGAAAAAGAGAAGTGGACTTGCGGCTCGTGCGGTCATTTGTTATGTGTTCATCGCGGTGTTTGTTTAATCTGTGGGGCAAATAATCATTTTTTTCCACAGGGCGAAGTGAAAGGTTGATATATAAACAATGATAAAAGCATATATTGATATTGATGGCGTCATCTTAACTAAACGAAATACGCGGCAGGCAGACGGTTTGCACGAATTTCTGGATTATCTCACTAAATCCTTTGATTGCTATTGGCTTACGACGCATTGCAAAGGTGAATCTAGGAAAGTGCTTGAGCATTTATCCAAATTCCTTGATGAGAATATAATGGAAATGATTTCTACGATAAAAGCGACCACTTGGACTACGCTAAAGACAGAAGCAATTGATATGACAAATGACTTCTTATGGTTTGATGATTCCCCTCTACAATCTGAAATTGAGCAACTGAAGTTAAATGGCAAACTTGAAAATCTAATAATCATAAATTTGGACAATCAAGATGAATTGCAAAGAGTAATAAAGGCTATTGATTTTGCAGATAATTGAAATTTACTTAATTTTGTTGATATTTATTGATAAGATGTAGATGAAAACTATGGAATTAAATAATAAAGATTTTGAGATTATTGACCTCACACCGGAAAACATTGCTCAATATGGTGTTTGTGGTTACAAAGATATAAACAAACATTTAGAATTACAACGAAAAGTTGAGTGGGTCTCCAAATATTATCCCAAAGGTTTGCGGATAAAGGCAATAATCACCGAATCAGGTGGATACCAAGGAATGCTCGAATACATTCCGGGCGAATACGCTCACCGCCCGGTTGACGCCACGGGATATATGTTTATCCATTGCATTTTCGTAGGATTCAAAAAAGCGTTCAAAGGCTTAGGATATGCCTCAGCACTAATTGATGAATGCATAAATGATTCTAAAACTCAGAAGATGAAAGGAGTCGCTGTTATTACTCGCAAAGGTTCATTTATGGCAAATAAAGATATTTTTATTAAAAAGGGATTTTCTTCAGTCGAAGCGGCGGCACCAGATTTTGAACTTTTAGCACTCAAATTTAATAATAAATATGAAAATCCAAAATTTAAAATTAATTCAACTGATAATTATGCCGATGGTTTGATAATTACTCGGTCGCCACAATGCCCATATTCCGTCAAAAATGTTGATTCAATAATTCAGACAGCGAAAAATATGAATCTCAAGCCCACATTGATTGAAATGGATGATGCAGAATCTGTCCAACAATCGCCCTGCGCTTTTGGAACATTTTGCATTTTAAACGAGGGCAAAATCATAAGTCACCACCCTATTAGCAACACAAGATTCGAAAATATAATGAAGGCAACTGTGTAACGCTCTCGTCTTTGTAACACAGACGGGACACAAGTTTGTTTTAAATATAAAGCCTGATGCAAAATTGTATTGGGCTTTTTTGTTTGGTAATATTTAACAAATATTTTATTTTTGCAAATTATTAATTGTGAGTTTGTAGATAAATTAGTTAAGTTGGAGAAGGTGATATAGTAAATAGTAATATTTTGATTCACAAACTACAAGTTTTAATGTGGCAATAAGAATTCTAAGATATTGGTGAATAAATTTTTTAACAAGGAATTAATATAAACTAATAGGAATGTGTTATGGAAACGAAATCTTCTAACAATAAGCCCTTAATAAGCTTCTTTATTATTGCCTTCATACTTGCATGGGGACTAATAAGTGTTGCAATAGCTAAAAACTATGGTTGGATTGATTTGGAAATACCGGTTGAACCTTTTCTCATCATAGGTTCCTGGGTTCCTAATATTGCTGCATTTTTAGTTTTAGCAATAGTACTGAAACGCAATGGTGGAATCACGGAGCTATTGAAAGGATGGCTCAAATTTAAAGTTTCTGCTTTTTGGTATATTGTTACCACTTTTCCTTTAATCTTAGCGGCAATGAGCATTTTTATTTATAAGCTTTTATTTGGCGTTGCTCCTGTAAATGACATCATGTATGATCCTGTCGGCTTGATTGCATTGATGATTATGATTACGATTACCGGAGCGATGGGTGAAGAGCTTGGCTGGCGTGGGTTTGCATTGCCAAGGTTGCAATCGAGGACGAGCGCCTTAAGAGCAAGTATTTTACTTGGATTAATATGGGTTTTATGGCATTCTCCGCTTTGGTTTGCAGGTATAGGATTTGAGGAAATTCCTTTTTTGGCTTATGCAATCATAGGTGTTTCTTTTACTGTTTTAGTAACTTGGGCTTGCAACAATTCAAGAGGTAGTTTGCTTATCGCATCACTTTTTCATTTAACCCTCAATGTATCTGTTAATATAATAGAGAACAAAGCCCTTTATATTCTTGCTTTCCTTTTTATGGCACTTGCGGTGATAGTAGTTTTAGTTTATGGTTATTCTAAGCTATCTAAGGCTTCTGAATTGCCTATTGATAAAAATACCTACGAATGGACATCATAACTTTGCGTAAACGACGAGAGAATTAGAGTATTTACAACGGAACGATAAATCACAATTTTTTCCTTATATTTGAGTTAGCCACTTTTGGCTGAGTTAGTATTTTTGAAAAGATAGGAAAATGTGTGATGACTAAAATAAATGCGAAGGTTTTGTCGCACGAGCAAAGGGACGAATTGCTCAAGACTTTGAAAGAACGTTTCGAGAAGAATATGAAGCGACATTCGGGGCTGAAATGGGCTGACGTTCTGGCGAAGTTGGAGGGCAATGCCGAAAAGTTGTGGTCGCTCAATGAGATGGAACAAAGCGGTGGCGAGCCGGATGTCATCGGGCATGATAAAAAGTCGGGCGAATTCATTTTCGTGGATTGTTCGCCGGAAAGTCCCAAGGGGCGTCGCAGCATTTGTTACGACCGCCGGGCGCTGGATTCGCGGAAGGAGCACAAGCCCAAAAATGATGCTCTTTCGATGGCGGCGGAAATGGGCTTCGAAATCTTGACGGAGGAGCAGTATCGCGAGCTTCAGTTGCTCGGAAATTTCGACACGAAAACTTCGAGTTGGGTGCTTACTCCGCCCGAAATCCGCAATCTGGGCGGCGCCATCTTCTGTGACCGTCGCTACGACCAAGTCTTCATGTATCACAATGGTGCCGAATCCTACTACGGTTCTCGTGGTTTCCGGGGACGGTTGAGGGTGTGAGGGAAAAAAACAAAGACTACATCAATGATTAATTCGTAGTAGATGTTCTTTGATTTTTTCTATACAATTTTGCAAATCGTCCCGAATTTCGAAGGTCCAGAATCTTAAAACTTCCCAACCAAGATTTCTTAATCTGTAATCTCTAATCATATCAAAATTTTCATTTTCTCTGTGCTGCAATCCATCAACTTCCACGACTAATTTCACAGGTTCGGGAAAAGCAAAATCTACTCTATAAGGACCAATCCAATATTGCTGATGTGGAATTATATTATTTTGACGCATAGCAATTCTAAGCATTTTTTCATATTCTGATTCATTTAAAGTATCATCTTGTAAATATGGGTTTGTACCATTTTGCAAATTGTCAACATAATTGGCGATATCAACGTAATGTTCTATTCCGGAATTCAAACAAGCTTGCTTATCTCCGACAATTATTAATTTCGATTTTGCCCTTGTAATAGCGACATTCAACAAATGCCATGTTTCCTTCAAATACCAAGATACGTTATGCGGGATAGGATTACTTAATACCGGTGAAAAAATAATAATATCTTTTTCATCGCCCTGAAATTTTACAACTGTATCAATTAAACATCTTGCATTGTTTGGAGGCAAACTTATTCTAATTTTATTTGCTTGCGTCCTAAATGGAGAAACAATCCCAATATCACCGTGAAAATCCGAATTGTTCAAGTAGCTATTAGCCACCTGAACGACTTTGTTAATTTCATTTTGATTAAAAGCACTTGTTCCATTTTCATTTCGTACTTCCCCTTGTACATCTACCCATTCAATTCCAATTTTTTCTTGACTAACAAGATTGTTATAATTTGTCGAGACCATTAATTGATTTGAATACCAATGTTTATTTGAAAATGTTATGATATCAATGTGTGACCTGAAATGCTCATTAAGCGTAATTTTCGAATCTTCTTTTACACTTGATAAAGCAAAATCGTAAAGGGAAGATTCGCAAAAATCGAACCTTGATTCTAAATTATATTTCAAAAGATATCGAACTGATAAAGTATTTGGCATATTTGGGATATGTTTCAGTTGCATTTTATCCCCGAGAATGACACACCTTTTTGCTCTATACAAAAGAGGAATAACTGAAGCAATATCGCATTGACTCGCTTCATCAATAATTACTAAGTCAAAGCAACCGGCTTCAAGCGGGAATTGCCCCTTAATACTTAAATTGGTAACGCTAAATGCAGGAAACAAAAGGGGGGTTTGAAGATAGTAGGCATCTCTTTGATTAACTAAATGTCCCCATTCTTGTGAATTCAAATTACCGTTCAAAATACTATTTTGAATATTAATCAGATTATGAAGTATTTGTAGATTACCATTCGCAATGACTATTTGGGGTAACTGATTATATTCGCATTTCAAAATTAGTACAGATGTCTCTACTATCTGTTTATTAATCTCTGTTAATCTATTGATTAAGTCTTCAAATTTTGCAAATTGGTTAACTTTTGACATCATTCGTATGTAATTCGCAATTTTTTTAATATTTCGATTTAAAAGCTGCCCTCGAACTACAGTATTTTTGTTTAACTTCTCAAAAATACTTCGGAAATTTTCATCGCGTTTGATTGTAATAGAATAATTCAGTACATCTCTTTTAATATCTAAAAGATTATGATATTGTGATTCAATTTTTTTTCGTTCCTCAATCAAATTTTTATATTCTTTATTCAATTGTGAAATATCATTATTAAATTCGTTCCCATGGTTTGGATTATCTAACCAATTAAGATATTGAATAAAATCAGGTAATAGCTCATTACCATTATTATCTCTATTACCCAGCCTTAAAAGCAATTTATTATTCAACAAATTATTTAATTTTTCTTCGACTACTCTGACAGCTTTATGATTTTTGCTTGCGAATAGAACTTTCTGCTTTTTCAAAAAAGCGTTAGCTATTATTGAAGCTACAACTTGTGATTTCCCTGTGCCAGGGGGACCTGGTATAACTGTAATTCTTTCTTTTAATGACAAAGTGACAGCTTTTCTTTGCGATTCATTCAAACTAAAAATTTCATAAATATCTTCAGTTTGATTCTTTTCACATTCTTCAGGTGCATATTGACCAAAAAAGCTGGAAAGGCAAGATTTATTAAATTGCTCTTTATCTTTCCTAGATAAAATATCAAGTTCTTCAATCAATCCTCTTGTATAATTAGACTTTTCCGAACGAATAATAATTTGCTGAAACCAAATACTTGGGTTTTGACGCACATTTAAAGGAATATCCTCAAAATTTTGGTTAAATTGATGGGCAAATAATGAAAAGCTTTGTGGGGTATTTGTCTCTGCGAATAAACCGAATGATTCAGCAAGATTTCGAGCGATTTCAACATCAATTTGTAATATGTCTAAACATGATTGATTCAATCTTATCTTTTCTGTTGGTACAAAAGACGGAGTAAAATCATTACTGTAACTAAGTGGGATATAAAATAATGGGAGAATGTAATCTTTGTTGTTCTTTGAGAAAAAAACAATTGGATATCCATACCAAAAGTCAATTTGTTGATTATTAGCATGTATCACATTACTAATAAATAATTGCACTTGTTCCATTTCGTTATCATTTAAGCCGGGCTGTTCCCTTTCAAATATAAGCTCGGTACTTTCCAATCTAATATATTCTAACGGATTGCCGTTATTATTTCCGACCCTTGCTATTATAGAGTCAGTCGAATCCGCAAAAACACAATCCTTATAATATTTTATTATATCAATCATCAGATTATATTGATTTAATCAATTTTTGTTACTTCATTTAAAGTCTCAACAACTTTAGATATTGATTCTTTGATTTCTCGATTACTAGCCATTATAGCTTTGAAATTCAATATTAATAAAACAAGAATGATTATTAGCACTATTAATATGCCAAACAATGCAATGATAATTAAATTTTCCATATAGATTTTAAGTATAGAATATTTGAAAAACAAGTTCTACAAATATAGATATTTTTATCTCAATTACACCAACAAAAAAAACCCTGCATGAAATGAATCATACAGGGTTTTTTTATATTAGCTTGGCACCGACTTACTCTCCCACACAGTCGCCCATGCAGTACCATCAGCCCAACGGTGCTTAACTTCTCTGTTCGGAATGGGAAGAGGTGTACCCACCGCGGCAAAAGCACCAAGCAAAAAATTAATTTGGCTGAGGAAGGAAAAATCGTCAAACGCATTCGAGCGATGAGTATAACAACTCATTAATTCGGTAAGCCCATGGATTATTAGTACTTCTCGGCTGAACGTATTGCTACGCTTACACCTAAAGCCTATCAACCAAGTCATCTACTTGGATCCTTAGAGATACCTAATCTTGGGGTAGGTTTCGCGCTTGAGATGCTTTCAGCGCTTATCCTGTCCGGACATGGCTACTCTGCAATGCCACTGGCGTGACAACAGATACACCGTAGGTCCGGTCACTCCGGTCCTCTCGTACTAAGAGCGGGTCCCCTCAAGTATCTTACGCCCACACTGGATAGGGACCGAACTGTCTCACGACGTTCTGAACCCAGCTCACGTACCGCTTTAATTGGCGAACAGCCAAACCCTTGGGACCTTCTCCAGCCCCAGGATGCGATGAGCCGACATCGAGGTGCCAAACCTTGCCGTCGATGTGAACTCTTGGGCAAGATCAGCCTGTTATCCCCGGCGTACCTTTTATCCTTTGAGCGACGGCCCTTCCACACGGAACCGCCGGATCACTAAGACCTGCTTTCGCACCTGCTCGACTTGTAAGTCTCACAGTCAAGCCACCTTCTGCCTTTATACTCTTAGCACGATTACCAACCGTGCTGAGGTGACCTTTGTAAGCCTCCGTTACTCTTTAGGAGGCGACCGCCCCAGTCAAACTACCCGCCTAACACTGTTCCCGCGAATCCACTTCGCCGGGTTAGAATTCAGCTATAACAAGGGTGGTATTTCACCGGTGGCTCCACAATGCCCGCAAGCACTGCTTCAAAGCCTCCCACCTATCCTACGCATGTTATAGCCAAACCCAATATTAGGTTATAGTAAAGGTGCACGGGGTCTCTCCGTCCCAGTGCGGGTAACCGGCGTCTTCACCGGTACCACAAGTTCACCGAGCTCGCGGTTGAGACAGTGCCCAGATCGTTACACCATTCGTGCAGGTCGGAACTTACCCGACAAGGAATTTCGCTACCTTAGGACCGTTATAGTTACGGCCGCCGTTTACCGGGGCTTCAATTCGGAGCTTCGCTTACGCTAACCCCTCCTTTTAACCTTCCGGCACCGGGCAGGTGTCACACAATATACGTCCTCTTTACGAGTTAGCATTGTGCTGTGTTTTTGTTAAACAGTCGCCTGGGCCATTTCACTGCGACTCTGTTGCCAGAGTACCCCTTCTCCCGAAGTTACGGGGTTAATTTGCCGAGTTCCTTAACCGCGACTCACTCGCGCGCCTTAGTATATTCAACCCGTCTACCTGTGTCGGTTTGCGGTACGGTCACCAAATCTCGCTTTTCTCGGCAAGCTTGCTCATTACGGGGATAGCCATTAACCCCGCAATAACTTTTACTTGCGTCACTTTTATTGATTTGGTGGCTCAGGAATATTATAATTTTACCTGATTCCCATCGACTACGCCTTTCGGCCTCACCTTAGGGGCCGGCTAACCCTGAGTTGACGAACAGAGCTCAAGGAAACCTTAGACTTTCGGCGTTATGAATTCTCATCATAATTATCGTTACTTATGCCAACATTTGCTCTTCTATACGCTCCAACATGACTCACATCACACCTTCAACGCCTATAGAATGCTCCCCTACCGCTCATAATTAAATGAGCCCAAAACTTCGGTGAAATGCTTAGTCCCGGAAATTATCGGCGCTGAATCGCTCGACCAGTGAGCTATTACGCACTCTTTAAATGAATGGCTGCTTCTAAGCCAACATCCTGGCTGTCTCAGCAACTCAACATCCTTTATCTGTTAGCATTTACTTGGGGACCTTAGTTGTTGGTCTGGGTTGTTTCCCTCTCGGCCGTGAAACTTATCTCTCACGGCCTCACTCCCGCACATCATGTTTCCGGCATTTGTGGTTTGTCAGGGGTCGGTACCACTGTAATGGCCCTAACCCTATCAGAGCCCTACCTCCGGAACACTAATGCGAGGCTGTACCTAAATACATTTCGGGGAGTACGAGCTATAACCGAGTTTGATTGGCCTTTCACCCCTATCCACAGTTCATCTAAACGGTTTTCAACCCATACTAGTTCGGA